>CAUZVF010000045.1:0-12571 GCA_963582955.1 Planctomycetota bacterium | reverse complement strand
GTTGTACGCGCTGGTTGATCCCCGGGTTCGGCTCTCATGATTCGTCAAATGTGGAATTCTCGAGCGGCGCGCAAATTCCGCCGCAATCGCTTGGCGGTCGCAGCCTTCGTGGTGATTGCGTTCTACCTGCTCGTGGGCGCCAGCGTCTTGTTATTCGGTTTGATCACGCTGGATGAGACCGGAGAGCGCGTCGGGATGAAGAACGTCCCAGGTTTTTTCGCCGAACAACGCGCTGAGAAGCGGATGAATGACTGCGAGTATTTCCTTGACATCGTCGACCGGGCGCTCGGAAAACGTGATCCCGAGGAAGCGCTCGCGGCAATCCGATTCGGCCGCCTGGACTTGATCGACAAACCGGTCGACGACATTCGGGAGATTGTCGACCAGGGCTGGAAGATTTACGACGAGTTGGCCGAAATCGACGACTTGAATGAGGCCCCCGGAACATTGCCGCGGCTTGGCGAGCTTCAATCGGTCGTCGCAGAACTGTTTCCGATACCAACGGGCTGGGATGGATTCATCTACAAACTCCAGATGTGCCTGGGCACCGATCGAGCTGGCCGTTCGATTTCTTTCCGAGCGATCTACTCGATTAAAGTGGCCTTTCAGATTGGTATGGTCACTGCGGTGATCGCGGTGGCGCTGGGAAGCGTTCTGGGGACCGCGGCCGGGTTTTTCGGCGGTTGGGTCGATCACCTGGTCACGTGGCTCTTCACCACGTTTTCGTCGATTCCCAATCTCGTATTGCTGGTGTTGCTGGCGTATATGTTTGCGGGGACCGTGTTTGACGGGACCCTAGTGCCTGTCTACATCGCGTTCTCCTGCACATTTTGGATCGGGCCCTGCCGAGTAATCCGCGGTGAAACGCTGAAGCTCAAGGAGTTGGAATACGTTCAGGCAGCGACCGCGATTGGATTTGGGCGAGGCTACATCCTGTTTCGACATATCTTGCCCAACGCGGTGCACTTGATATTGATTAACTTCTCGTTGTTGTTCATTGGAGCCATCAAATCGGAAGTCATTTTGACGTTTCTGGGACTCGGCGTAAAAAGTGGGCCGAGTTTGGGAATCATGATCACTCAATCGCGGTCAGAGGTAATTAACGGTTTCTTTTGGCAAATTGGGACAGCCACGGTCGTAATGTTTATCCTCGTCTTGGCGTTTAACATTCTGTCGGATGCGCTGCAGGATGCGTTCGATCCAAAGCATTTGTGAGACATCAAGAATTCTGTCATGGACCAGCCGCAACCGATTCTCAAAGTCACACAACTAAGTACGTGTTTTCGCACCGACCAGGGCGAAGTCACGGCCGTTGACAACGTGTCGTTTGAACTTTTCTCTGGTGAATCGCTGGGAATTGTCGGCGAGAGCGGTTGCGGGAAGACGGTGACCAGCAAGTCGATCATGCGATTGCTGCCCGAGCACATCACTCGGTTCAAACCGGAAAGCCGCATTGAATTTGACAACGCCAATCTGTTGGCCCTCGGCGAGCGCGCGATGCGCGAAGTGCGCGGCAACCGGATTGCCATGATCTTTCAAGAGCCGATGACGGCGTTGAATCCCGTCTTCAAGATCGGATGGCAGATCGAGGAAGCTCTGAAATACCACACGAAGCTTTCTAGGAATCAACGTCGCGAACGGGCGATCGAGATGCTGCGTTTGGTCGAGATTCCCAATCCCGATCAACGCGTCAACGAGTATCCGCACCAGCTCTCCGGAGGCATGCGTCAGCGCGTCGTGATTGCAATTGCTTTGTGCTGCGAACCCGACATTTTGATCGCCGACGAACCGACAACGGCACTCGACGTGACGATTCAGGCACAGATTCTGCGGCTGATGGACGAGCTGAAAAAGAAACTCGGCACCGCCATCATGCTGATCACGCACGATCTGGGCGTGATCGCTCAGGTCTGCGACCGGGTCGTGGTGATGTACGCGGGACAGATCGTCGAAACCGCATCGGTACACGACATTTTTCATCGTCCGCAGCATCCCTACACAAAGGCTTTGCTGGAATCGATCCCGAAATCCGGCAAACAGGAACACGGCAAGCGGTTGCCGACCATCGAAGGCATCGTTCCCAGCTTGTTCGATCTTCCAGTCGGATGCCGGTTTCACGACCGGTGTCAATTGGCCGAGGACCGTTGCCGAGACGAAATGCCGCAACTGACGACTCCGCATGACAACCGCGACGTGCGCTGCCACTTTCCACTGAACGAGACCTCGTAATGGCGATGATTCAGGTCGACAATCTGGTCAAGCACTTTCCGGTTCGCGGGGGCATCCTGAACCGCGTCGTCGCCAACGTCCACGCGCTGAACGGTGTCAGCTTCGAGATCGAACGAGGTGAAACGGTCGGAATCGTCGGAGAATCCGGTTGCGGCAAATCGACTCTGGGGAAGACGCTGGTGCGGCTGATCGAAGCGACGTCGGGGACGATTCGATATCAGAGCGAAGAGATTACACATATGAGCCACTCCGAATTGATGCCCTTGCGTCGGGAAATGCAATTTATTTTCCAAGATCCCTACTCGGCGCTGAATCCGCGCATGACGGCCGGTGGAATGTTGCGCGAGGTCATTCGGTTTCACAAAGTCGTACCGGCCGATCAGGTGGAATCGTATATCGACTCGCTGCTTGGCAAAGTTGGCATGAGTGCCGATGCGAAGAAGAAGTTTCCGCACGAATTTTCCGGTGGCCAGCGTCAGCGGCTCAATATCGCCCGCGCTCTGGCCGTCAAGCCGGAATTCATCGTTGCCGACGAACCTGTCTCGGCGCTGGACGTTTCCATTCAAGCACAAATCCTGAATCTGTTGATGGACTTGAAAGAAGAGTTCTCACTGACATTGCTGTTCATTTCGCACGATTTGAAAGTCATCGAACACTTCTGTGATCGCATGCTCGTCATGTATCTCGGCCACGTTGTCGAAGAGTTGCCGTGCGACGACATTTTGGAAAAGGCCCGGCATCCTTACACACAAGCGTTGTTGAAATCGAACCCGGTCAGCGATCCTGATGAGCGCCGTGAGTTGGTGCTGTTGGAAGGCGATGTGCCGAGTCCCCGCAATCCTCCCAGCGGCTGCCCATTCGTAACCCGCTGCCCCATCGCCGAAACACGCTGCTCGGCCGAGATGCCGACGTTGAAGCAAAAAGACGAGGGATACCGAGTGTCCTGCTGGGCGGTGGAGTAATCCCCATCGATTGCACCGTTAACTGGAAGGCGACCCCGGACCCGTCATTCCCGCGAACGCGGGAATCCAGTAACCAGCTCGTCGCACCATCAAATAGGTTCCCGCCTTCGCGGGAATGACAACCGGCGGATTCTCATCGATGGCAACACACAACGCATGCACTATGGAACCACCTTTAAGCACTCCGCGTACGAACCGCGGCGAGTGAAATGGGCAGTTCGACGAGTGGCGTGGAATCTCACATCTCGGACGGGTTCGAGAACAAGTCCGGCTCCGGAGCGTGGGGGTAGTCGGCCGGTTTGTATTGAATAGCTAGCTCTGGAGTTTGCAGCTTCTTGTGACCTTGAAATCGTGACGTCAGTGCTCGATCCAGAATGCCGCTGGTTAGCAATGTCCGTTCAACCGGATAAGTTGGGCGACCTGTGTGCATCATGCGTTCAATCGCTTTCAATAGATAAGCGAAATGCGGATAACTTGGTTCGATTCGTTCTTCGAATCTGGTCGCCAAGACTTCTTGGTTACCTTTGAGTTTCAAGGCCGTGGAAATCCCGCCGGCATACCCCGGCAACATCAGCACCGTTCCCATGAGCCCGTCGGCGTACTGAAACAAGAACAAGGCCGCTCGCTCGTTGTCGCGCATGTTGCCGTCTTTGGCAGTCGGGACCACCGCCAGCGCCGCGTGCAACAAATCCTTGCGAACGACACCTCGGTCAACCGCCTTCCACAGCGCGTCACCTTGCAAGCATTGCACCCACTTCACTCCAGTTTCAGCACCGCGACGCCGTTCGACGAGACTCTGAAAGCTGTCAAGCGTGTGGCTGCCGTAGATGTCCAGTCCGGAATAGCCAACACCCACCGCCGCTTCGATTTCACAACCCATTGGGACATTGATCTCGGGCTTTCGAAAGCTGACCGGCAGCGACGACCCTGCCATGAATGGAATCTTCAGCTCGCGGGAGCGATCGTACATCCACTTGGCGTCCTCCCAAACCGGCCCGAGATGCTTGTCGCTAAAGACCGGTACGACGCGACCGTACTTCTGAAACGTGGCGGCGATGGCTGCAAAGAATCGACGGCGTGGATAGAGGTGCTGCCCCTTCTTATTCGACGGATATCTGCCGTGTTCTGCGACGCTAATCACACCGTCAACTGGGATTCGCTGACTGCCGACCGTGACCGCCTCTTCGATCGAATCAAAGATTGGAAACCCATACTTCTTCGACATCGCGCGAGAAATGTCCTTGACGACTTTACCGCCGGAATAATGTTGACCGTCGAATTGATCGACATACATGGACGCCACTTTCAATGCCGGCCCCGGTCCACCGTCTTGCTTCCACCCTTCCAGAATCTTTCCGATCAAGACATCGGCATGCAGCCCTTTCCGATAGGCCGTCACGACAGCAGCAATCGATTTGGGTCGAACCGACGCCGAGGCTTTGCTCGTAATCGGCATCGCACCGTAAAGTGTGGCGGCCGAAAGACACCGCAGCGTCTCTCGGCGAGTCATCTTGTTGGAATGTTTCACAGTGTAATCCTTGATTGGTAAGCCTTGTCAGACTGTTCGTTCTCACCGAACATAATGCGTCACGATAACCGACGGATTCAGCAGACGGGGCCAGAGTATTGAAGCTGTTCGCAATGAGCAGTGAAAGGCAATCTTTGGATCGTGCGGCCCCGGTCGTCAATGTGAACGTTGCGGCAGTAGGTTGGCCCGGGTAGATTGGAATCACGTTCAGTCCTATTTGTTAAAGGCGGTTGTATGTCGAACGATTCGTCCGCAAAGTTGGAAAAGCGACAGCATCGGGTTGGCGAAGCGATCATGCTCGCGGCAATCACCGCCTTGCTGACAGCTGCGACGAACTTTGCTACGGCAAAAGGGACCATTTCGGAGAAACTGACCGGTTTAGTCGTTTTAGTTTGTTTGCCGGTGGGGATCCTTTTGGTCGTAGTGGGCCTCTATCTTCGCTTCAGCAAAGTCTCGCGACTGTTGAAAGTTGATGCTCTGCGGATTGAACCTGACAATCCTGACCATCTGATTGGGCGCGATGAGGCAGTGAAGAAACTTGAGGATCGGTGTCGGGATGCGTTCCTAGTGCATCTGGTTGGTGAGTCTGGCGCGGGGAAGAGTGCGTTGGTACGATCGGGATTGATTCCCAAGCTGAAGGCCGATGCGACATTACTGCCCGTCGAATTGGATGCGTGGGGGCAAGATTGGGAACAAGGCCCGCGCACCGCATTGGCCAATGGGATCTGGAAATCCATCAGCGAGCTAGAGCCGGACCAACGACCAATAGAAACTCGGCCTGAACCTGACGAAATTAGCCGAGTGTTACAGCAGCTCGGCACCGACTTGGGGCGGACGCCCTTGTTGATCTTCGATCAGTTCGACGATTACCAGGCACGTCACCGAGAACGATTCATCGTCACCGAACGGCAAACGGTGTTGTCGACGGACGAATTGCTGCAGGCCAACTCGTTCTGGAAAGAAATCAATGACTTATTGCAGGACCGCAAGGTGCGTTGTTTGTTTGTGACACGAGCGGACACGGCGGCGGGACTGGAATCGGTACGGTTCATCAAGCCGCAGGTCTTTCCGCTGGATCGGCCAGAAGTCAACATTGTGAACCAATTGCTGACGACTCTGACAACAGCGGGCGAAGAGGAATCTGAGGTCGTGCGAAATCCCGACCACGGATGGAATCGCTTGAAGGGCCGGATTGAACGGGACTTGGCCGAGGACGGAATGGTCTTGCCGGTGCGACTGCGAGTCGTGCTGCAAGGGTTGAGCCAACTTAAGATGCTGACGGTGGGAGCCTACGAACGCGCGGGAGGATGTGCCGGTTTGGAAGCCGGATTCATCGAGTCGAAGATCAAGAGCACCGTGCGTCGTGCCGAAGCGTCGGACCTGGACGACAAACAGGTCCTCGGATTGTTGTTATCACTGGTTGACCGCGAGGGCCTGAAGACTAAAGGCAAAACGGTCGCGGAATTACAGGTGGGTTAGTGCGAATCACCGATAACTGTAGCGGCTTTCGAGTGCTTCAAATCGGCGTTCATGGGCTCCGAGACGCTACACTTAGAACTAGTCTGGACTAGTCGATGGCGAAGAAGAAAACATCGACAAAGAAGACGGCTGTTAAGACGAAATCGGTGCGCAAGAAGCCTGCCAAGAAACCCTCGACGACGAAGACCGCGAAGAAAAAGGTCGTCAAGAAGAAGTCGACGAAGAGCAAAGCCGTCAAGAAAAAGCCTGCCAAACGCAAGAAATCCACCGGCAAACGGACATCGACGACGAAGAAGAAGAAGCCGAAGCAAGCTACAAAAGTAAAGACGGCCAAGCAACAGGCCAGTGTATCGACACCACCCGAGCCGGATACAAACCTGAAGGCGATCGAAGCGAGCGTCTCCGACATTCCGACTGGGGTTGAGCGCAGCGAACCCCCAGAGAAGATACTGCTGGGGGCTCACGATGTTCGACCCCAGCCACCTGATTCGGGATCGCAGCGACCCGAGGTTGAGATGGCACCAAACGACATTGGTATCACAACACAGGAAGTATTGACGCAGTCTTCCGTCGAACAGCGAGTCGCTGCCGAAGAACCGGATGAAGATTCAGACGCTGCCACAGTCCCGTCGATTGCAGTCGAGACTGCCACGGAACGAACTACGAATGAGCGCCGACCGCTACCACTGGAATCCGTGCAGGCCGTCGTTGAACATTTGGAAGAGGAAGGAGTCCTGCGGACGCGGAACGATCCGGACACCGGGCGCGAAGTTTATCAATTGTACCACGACTATCTGAGCCGCGCGGTGTTGGAAGCCGAGCGGCGCGCCGAACGCTGGCCAGCCGTCATCCGCGAGGCACAAAAGGCATTTGAAGACTCGCAAGGTCACCTGTGGCGCCGCTGGAACGCGATGCTGACACTGTGGCAACAATTACGATTGCTGGTCGAGCGGCTTCGTGGACGTTTTCGCTATGGCGAATCACGTCAATTCGCACTGCTGAGTACAGTCCGGACGTTGCCGCACATCGTCGTGATAATGGCAATCACTCTTGGAGTTTTGCAATTCCAACGACTGCAGAGAGCCAACGAAGCACGGAACGAAGCCCGTGCAATTCTTGCGGAACTGCGGGACAATGAGGACGATCCATCGCCCAACGAGTTCAAGGCACTGCAGCGATTGGCGGAAACTGAAGAAGACGTGCGATTGAGTGCAATCATAGAGATCCTGGAGACCAAGGAGCAGGCGAAGCGACTGCAGCGCCGGCTGCCGTATGTTCTGCATGCAGTCGTTGGTCTGAATACTAGCTTGCGAGACCGCGTTCAGGACGTTTTGAAAACCCACGCCACGACTCCGGCCGATGATGTCGATCTCAATAGAGCTTGCGCGGATCTGGGAGCATCCCTCGACATCGACGATCCGTCCTTCAACAGCATCGTCGTTGCGAACTATGTAGCCGCGGTGACAAAGACGACCGATCCCGATGCCTTGTCTTCTCTGGGGAGCGCGTTGGTCAACTTCGGTAAAAAGCTACCTGCCGAGCCGGCGGCGGTCTTGGCTGGGCAAATCGTGGCCGCCATGGAAAAGACAACGAATTATCGCGCCTTGTCCTCTCTGGGCCGCGCGTTGGGCAGCTTCGGTGAAAAGCTGCCTCCCGAGCAAGCTGCGGTCGGGGCCCAGAGAATCGTGGCCGCCATGGAAAGGACGACGAATGTGATCGCCTTGTCTTCTCTGGGCAGCGCGTTGGGCAGCCTGGGTGAAAAGCTGCCTCCCGAACAAGCCGCGGTCGGGGCCCAGAGAATCGTGGCCGCCATGGAAAAGACAACCGAGTATCGCGCCGTGTCTTCTCTGCGAATCGCGTTGGGCAGCCTGGGTGAGATGCTGCCTACCGAGCAGGCGGCGGACGTGGCTGGTGAAATCCTGGCCGCCATGGAAAAGACAACCGAGTATCGCGCCGTGTCTTCTCTAGGAATCGCGTTGGGCAGCTTCGGTGAAAAGCTGTCTCCCGAGCAAGCCGCGGTCGGGGCCGGTCGCATCCTGGCCGCCATGGAAAAGACGACCGATGCGAACGCCTTGTTTACTCTGTCCAGAGCGTTGGGCGGCCTGAGTGACAAGCTGCCTCCCGAGCAAGCCGCGATCGGGGCCCAGAGAATCGTGGCCGCCATGGAAAAGACGACGGATGCGTTCGCCTTGTTTTCTCTGTGCGGAGCGTTGGGCGGTCTGAGTGACAAGCTGCCTCCCGAGCAAGCCGCGGTCGGGGCAGGGCAAATTGTGGCTGCGATGAAAATGATGACCGGTGCGCGTATAGCGTTCTCTTTTTCCGGAGGCGTGTTGGGCGAATTAAGTCGCGTGTTGGGCAGTCTCGCGCGCATATTGAAACCAAAGGACGCCGTCTCGGTGCTGAAGTCCGTCGTTTGCCTCGGCAAGCCGCGAGACGAAGTACTACTCGCGTTGGAAAAGAAATCAGGAAAGAAGTTCAACGGGAGCATTTGGAAGGTTGTCGAGTGGGCCGAGGAGCAAGGAATTGACGTTAATAATGTTCCTCGATTCCCGCTCGCTCGGTCGAATTAGTGGCTTCTGGTCGATAAGGACCTTTTGAGCAGCGACACTGCCACCGTCCGTCATTCCCGCGAACGTGGGAATCTAGAAATAGGGAAATTCCGCAGGATCCCCGCCTTTGCGGGGACGACGCGCTCTAGCGTTTTCGTCTGCGGTTGTGCCGTAACGTAAGTCTTGCGAGCCGAGCGAGACCATCAGGATGTCTCAAAATGGCGTGTGCTGAAGTCCCACTCGGCTCGCGCGACCTTCATGGATACCACGGCTTTCGGAACGTTAGTCCAGACTAGTTTTAAGCTTAGCGTCTCAGAGCCTATGAACGCCGAGTTGAAGCACTCGAAAGCCGCTACAGTTATCGGTGATTCAAACTAGCCGTGTCGCGTACCGATTGGAAACTGCGAGCCAGACGTGGCAGTTGATTGTGGTGGTGTCCTGGATTCGACGTGCAAGCGAGGATTCCGGCGGCGGATCGTTCTTGACTGGATTCCCACTGTTGCGGGAATGACGGAAAAACGAGCTAAGTTACAGCGAAATCAAAACGTCACAACCGCTTCTTCGAAGCCTTCGGGTTCGATTTGGATGGTGATGTGGTCGATACCGAAGCGGTCATGGAGCATCGTTCGTAATTGCTGCAACAACTCGCGGTGTTGTTGGCCTTCTGCGGCGACGACGTGAGCGGACAACGAATCCAATCCACTGGTGATGGTCCATACGTGTAAGCTATGCACACCGGACACGCCGGGTGTCTCGAACATGGCCGCGTGAACTTCATCGACATTCATGCCTTTCGGAGCACTCTCCATCAGCACCGACACCGACTCGGCCAACAAACGCCAGGACGAAAAGACGACCAGAATTCCAATGACCACCGACGCTGCCGGGTCGGCCCAATTCCATCCGAACTGCCAGATCAGAATTCCGGCAACGATCGCACCGATACTGCCCAACGCGTCGGTCAACACGTGCCACCACGCACCGCGGATATTCAGGCTTTCGTGACGTCCGCTGTGCAGAATCCACAAGCATAGGATGTTGACCAACAATCCACCGACGGCGATCCACATCATCGTCGCGCCGAGAACTTCGGGTGGCTCGCGAAACCGCTGGAAGGCTTCGATAAAAATGTAAATTGAAATCGCCACCAACGCGGCGCCGTTGGCCAGAGCGGCCAGGATTTCCGCGCGATGATATCCGTAAGTCTTGTGAGACGGCGACGGCCGGTCGGCCATCCAAATCGCGAAATAACTGAGCGCCAATGCCGCGACATCCGATAGCATGTGACCGGCATCGGCCAGCAGCGCCAGCGAATTTGTAAGCAAGCCGCCAACCACCTCGGCGATCAGATACGTCGCGGCGAGAAAGAACGTCAGCGCAAGCCGTTTCTTGTTCGCCGAGTTTCGGTGACCGTGGTGATGGTCATGTCCATGATGCGCTGACATCGCTGAGGCTGAATCCTGGGCACACTGTAGTGTCGTCTTTCGCTCCGCGAAAGCACGCGCACTTTCGCGGAGCGAAAGGCGACTCTGGCGGCATTCATAATCTGAACGGTAATTTGCGTCCAGATGGAATCAGCGCGCCCGTTCCGCGATTACTTTGTAAGCATTCAATGCCTGTTCGTATTCGCGTATTGCTGACGGTGGCAGTATCTCTCGATTTCGTTCAATTTCCCCTTGAATCCGGCCAATCAAGTACTCGACTTCCTCGCGACGTGGTTTGATTGGCTGATCGGCAACTTCGATGTGCCATGGCGACGTGTGTGCGAATCGCAATCGCCCGTCGTCCTGTGGCTGAATACATCGCACGGCGATCCAAGACGATTCTTCGAAAGGAATCGTCACAGAGGCTCTGGCACGGAAAGCTCCGCCGGGCGTGTGCTGGCTCTTGTAATCATGGCCGGGACGCAGAATCCGCACGACCTTGCCATGACTGACAATTTCGATCCGATCGAGTTGTCTCTCGCTGATGGCCTCAATGTCGATTTGGTACTCCTGCGCTGTTTCTTGGTTCTGCCGAAACACATGGCCTGGATGCTGCCCGTTGACGGTCGCGAATAACATGGGGCCCGTTGTGACAAAACTCCGTCCGGCTTTGAGGCCATCGATCCACGTCTGCCCGCTGAATTGATCCAATTGGACGTAGACGCGGCTGTATCCCAACGGAACGGGATGCACGCCGGACGCCGTCCCGGCGGTCGGTTGAAGCCGGAATCCACAGTTCAGCAACGTGTAATAGTTCTCGAAACCGAATTGCAACCAGCCCCATTCCGTGAAGCCGGACTTGTCCTGCTCGATTTCCATGTAATTGGCCGGTTTGACCGAAGAGCGACGGAACCCAAATTTGGTCCGCCAAACGCTGTTGTTGGAAAGTTCATAGAGATCGACTTTCGCGACCGGCACCAACATCATCGACCAGGGCCAACTGTGCTTGTCGAGATCCAGCAGAGCCCCCTCTTTGTGTGCCTGGCGGGCAATCTCGGCGACGGGTGGCATGCCGTCTTGAAAGACCGTCCGGTGATTCAATACGAAAACCGCACCGAGTATATGTCGCTGCTTGCCGACCGAAAAGATTTCGTATTCGGTGTTTCTCGGAAACATAACGTGTGTGTCATCGACGGCGATCAATGCGTGTCCGCGATCCTCGCGCGGACCGAATGGGGAAGGTCCTTGCCGTCGAAGTGTTGAAGGTTCCAGTCCCGGTGCCGCGAAGGCATTGATCGTCCAGAAAGTCACTGGGAAAGCGACATTCAAGTCCTCGGCCAGCATCACGTTTGAGAGTTCGGAAATTCGTCGATGCACATGCGTCTCACCGGAATACCAGCCGCGTTCTGCAAGATTGATCCAACGCCGCAGTCGAAATGTTTGGCGTTGCGGTTTCCCGGTGATCGTCAGTTTTCGTGTCAGCGGAAAGTATTCTTTGCCACGTTCGATCGTGACGGCGTAGTCGCCCGGTTCCAACTCGATCTGAAAAGGATGGGCCGAAACGGTTGTGTGCCGTTCGACGGAATTCGGCATCGGCACCCATTGTTCGCGATATGCCAGAGCGGATCCCTTGGGCACTGCCGATTTCACAAACAGCCATTCGCCGCCGGACGCTTGGACATAAACACGGGCCGGCAGCGGTTTGTCCGTCTTGGCGTCTACGATCACGCCCGTAAACTCCGCGGCATAGCCCGCCGAATCAAGAAGTAGCAATACAAAGCCGCTGGCGATTCGTAAGAGTCTCATCGGTGCATTCTCGATTGTTTACTTTTCGGACGCCGTTAGTTGAATCATCTGAACGACGGCGTCGTCGCATGCTTTTCTCGCACTTTTCTGGCCTGTGTTGGTTGCGACAAGATAGGCCCGATCCTTCTTCGGAGCAATCCAGATCGTAGCGAACCAGACCGTGTTGCTTCCCGAATGAGCCAGTGCTGTCCCGCCGGCCCAAGGACGCTGGGTCACAATCCAGCCGAACGTGTAATTGTTGCCCTTTGCCGGACGATGCAAAAACTTGATCGTGTCGGCACCGGTCGTCGAGGCTGTTTTCGATTCAGTGTCCTTCGACGTGGCGGTCGTGGAAGGCGAATGTCCCAAGTGCAATGCGCCGAATCGACCCCAATCGGCCAGCGTGCAGTGAACACGCCCGGCTGGTCCGAGCACCGGCGGATTGTCGATTTCAGTCGGGAGCCATTTCTTTCCCTTGCGGTAATGTCCCCACGGCTGATCGGGCTGATTTTTGGTCGCCGGCGGGCCGAATCCAGCGGATTCCATCTTCAGAGGTCCGAAAAGATATTTCTTCATGAGGTCTCGCCAAGAATTGCCTGTTTCCGTTTCCGCCAT
>CAUZVF010000044.1:0-12672 GCA_963582955.1 Planctomycetota bacterium | reverse complement strand
CGCGCGACTCGAATGAAAAAGCGGAACGGCTTCGCTCGGACGGAATTGACATCGAAAATGGCCGCGTTGATTTGAATAGACTGCGGTTCGATGAGTTTGCGTCGAATCGTCCGCTCGCCACTCTCATCGAACAGCAACTGGAAGTGTCCGCGCGTGTGAAATGTCGGCCGCTGGGGAAACTGCCGAAACAGGTTGCCGGTGTGGATGTCTCGTACATTGCACCAGACACCGCAATCGCGGCATACGCGTTGGTTGATTGCACAACGCTCGAGCTTCTGTGGTCAACCGTACAAAGACGAAAAGTCCGATTTCCGTACATTCCTGGATTCCTCGCCTATCGCGAAATCCCCGTTCTGCTGAAATTACTCGAAGCCGTTCAACGGAAAGGCCGAATGGCGGACGTCGTCTTCGTTGACGGCAACGGCATATTGCATCCACGGCGCGCCGGCATTGCTACTCAAGTTGGAGTGGCAACGGGTTGCGTCAGCGTCGGAATCGCGAAATCGTTGTTATGTGGCAGTGTCGATCTCAATGATGCATCGTCCGAAGAACTTCATCCGATTGAACTCGACGGAGAAGTCGTTGGGTTTGCCGCGAAATCACAACGTGAGAATCGGCCGTTTTTCGTTTCGCCTGGCCACAAAATCGACACGATCGACGCGGCCCGGCTCGCAAAACAACTCTGCGGATTACATCGGTTACCCGAACCGATTTATCACGCAGATGCAATCAGCCGCCGGGCTGCAAAGGAATTGCGCGCGAAGTCCACGAGACGTAGATTCAAAACTAGTCGACGCTGAGTTTTGATACTAAAGATTGGCAGTTCTGGTGGCTTGCCGGCTCACAATGTCGATGCTGAGAAACAGGAACATCTTGCGGTAACGTCCGAGTGGGAAGTATAGTCCCGCTCCCATGAATGATGACATAATCGATCCGCACGAGCCGACTGGATCCGACGCCGATTTGTCGGCCGATGGTGATCTTTCTTTCGCGGACGACGAATCCTTCGACAACGAAATTGAGGAAGCCTATCTGCGCGCGCTGCAGGCCAATGAGGCTGTCGAGCGGGAACTGGATAACTCGACGACGCGCGACCATCCACACGACGACGGCTCGGCTGAGCCAAACGCCGGTCCCACGGAATCGACGATTGAGGATTCCGCCGGCACCGTGACAGTTGAAGAAGCGGAATCATCGTCGGGAGCTGATCAATCCAGACGTGTCAGTGAGAAGCAAGTCATTGAAGCGGCCTTGTTTGTTGGCGGAATGCCGCTCACCACAAAAAAGCTGCGTCAATTACTGCAAGCCGACAATGCATTGGATGTCGTGGAACGTTCGGTCGATGCGCTCAATCAGCAGTACCGTGGCGAACAGCGGCCCTACGAAATCATACTCGGCGAAGGCGGCTACCGGCTGGTGTTGCGAGCGGAATTCGAACCGCTCCGCAGCCGCGTGTTCGGGCACGGGCCGAAGGATGTGAAACTGTCACAGGAAATCTTAGAAGTCTTGTCGCTGGTCGCCTATCGGCAACCCGTTTCGAAACAGGAAATCGAACATGCCGGAAAATCGAATCCTGCCGGTTCCTTGAGGCAACTATTGCGGCGCGAACTGATCGAAATCGAACGCGGTGACGGCGGACGCAAGGACGTCAAGTATCGGACGACGGGCCGGTTCTTATCGGTATTCGGGTTGTCGACTCTGGAAGAACTACCGCAATCCGGTGATTTCGAATTCAAGTAGCATCGGCCGTGACGACCGTCAATCCGCTTTCCGACGTGACGGGCAACTGACGTTCGTCCATAATCGTCGCGCGAAGAATCACCGGCATGTTGAACGGCCCGATGTCCTGTTTGTCGAACGTGATATTCAGTTCGCCGTCGTTGTCGTTAGCCGACAAAGTGACCGGAGTTGCTGATAGCCCACGGATATGTTTCGATAAGACCATCTCGACTTTGACCGGACCCGTCAGGTTGACTCCACGTTTGACTTGAAACGGAACTTTGACCGATTGGCCGGGCGTGGCTTGCACCGTTTGGCGGCGCGTCTTGATGCTCAACCGCGTGGGGTCGACAAGGATAATCATCTGGTCATCCTGAGCTTGAGACGAGTAACAGACCTTGTGTTTCGTGCCGTCGGGATCTTCGACGATTCCATAAATCATCACGCAGGTTCGGCTGGTGCGGCCGATTTCCATCCAGGATGGCAGAGCAATCGAATAATCAAACTCGTTTTCGTCTGGTGAAATCGTAATCCGCGAACCGGTGACTCCTTGCAGATGCCGCGCCTGACGGTCGGCCATGTCGACTTCCAACCGTCCTTCGAATCCGCCGCGATCGATCTGATAATGATGCGTGAACATCGAGCCGCGCGGCGAATACTTTGTGGCGAACGGAGCAAAAAACTTAAATGGAGTCGGTACGGTCACGGCGAGGACGGCTGCGTGGCGGGGTTCGTCGAGAAATCCGATTGGCACTGCGGCGTATCGCACAATTTCCGCGCCGTCTTGTTTTCCAATTCCCTTGAGTTTGATTGTTGCATTGACGACTGATGCGTTCTCTTCAGCCTTGAGTGTAATCTGCACGTTTTTCTGACTCTTGCCGACTTTGTCAGCATCGCAAGTGACGCCTTTCGGCAGACCTTCCAGCGACAACCGAATCTCATCCATGAATCCGCCGCCGCGATCGACGTTGATTTTCCATTTCACTTCTCCGCCGCGCGGTACGTTGACGACCTCCGCCGGAAACGACAGTTGAAATGAGGCACCTGGTTTTTTCTTCGTAACGTATAGCCGATACGCGAACCTCCGGCCTCCGCGAGTCGGCAACCGGTCCTCAATTTGAATGGAATAGCGGCCATCGGCCGCAATCTTCCGGGAAAAGCGGGAATCCGTTTGCCCACCGGAAATGTCGTCGGACTGCACGACTTGCTTCCCAGCCGGATCGAACAGCGTCACAACGGAATCCAGCGGCGAACCAAGCCGGCTGGCACGGACCTCGAGAGTCAACTCGTCGCCTTTCTTGGCCGCGAACGTCCAACGATCGACGTCACCAGGTTCGTTAATGCGTCCATTCAATACCGCTGGAGCGATAAACCTGGTTGCCGCCTGGGCCGCGTTGTTCGGCTCGGCCTCCAGTCGTTCGGGCAGATCGCTGACTTCCAGATCGAAACTGTTCGTCGATTCCGCACCCTGCCCCGTGTAAAACCGAAACGACGCAGTATTTTTACTTGGCAATGCGACGACGGCCGTGGGGCGGGCGAGTGAAGCACCTTCTAAATCGAATTCGATCGTCGAACCACGTTGGCCGCCCATCGGATACATCGCATCCAGATACGACTGATTCGTGATCGTCAGCCGATACACAAAATGTTGCAGTCCGTTGAAATTGATGTCATGAATGTGGATCGAGTATTTTCCGTCCGCCGGTGTCTTGAAGCGGAGAAATGAATCCGTCCCGAAGCCGTCCACGTTTTCGGCAATTCGGCGGCCGTTGGGGCCGCGTACTTCCAAGCGTGAGTCCAACGGAGATCCGAAACGTGCCGCCATAACTTCACAAGTGATGACTTCGCCCGCTTTCGCGTCAAACGTCCAAACATCGATGTCTTCCCGTGGAAAGATCCGGCCATTAATCGTGACCGGCAATTGAACGGGCGTGGGAATTGCCGCTCCGTCGACTTCTTTTTCGATGACTTCGGGAAGGTCTCCGACAATGAACGGCATCGACGGAGTGACGCCCTGCGAAGTTGAAACTCGCCAACGACGGAGACCGGTTCGGGCGTCCTTCGTGATCGCGACTTGTCCGGTGTAATCCTTCGGGTAGTTCTCTTTCGCCTGCGAGGCCGGCATGGGAATGACCGGTCCTTCGAACCAGATCGTTTCAGTCCGTTCGATTCGCTTCGACGCGGTGACGCCGCCACCGGTCATTCGGAACGGACATCCTTCAAATAAGTAGTACCCACCGACACGAAATGGAATTGTCTGACCGCGTTGGCCGCCCGCCGGATAGATGTAGGCAATTCCCGGAGTCTCGGCGTCCGCCGACTTCGCATGAATTGCAGAGCAAACGCATGTCGCAACAAATATCAATGCGGTGGTGCGAAGTCGATCCAGTTTCATAGCGATACCGTTACGAGTCAGTGGTCGATGATTAGATGCTAAAGTAGCCGGATTGGCCAAATTTCGGGCTTGATCAAGAGCCTGAATTCTGGCGAATCCAGCTACCGACAATTCGAAATTGAATTGACTGCTACAACAATCCTTCGACGACCGTGCCGTTGTTGACGATCTTGATCGGACGGCCTTCCGGCGTGCGGAATTCGTCCTCGGGATTGATTCCAATCAGCCGATACATCGTTGCGGCGAGATCTTCGGGGCCGATTGGGGCTCCGTCGGGCCGTTCGCCGCGGACATTCGTCTTTCCAATTACGCGGCCGCCTTTGATTCCACCACCCGATAACAGAATCGTGTTTGACGGTCCCCAATGATCGCGACCTGCCGACTTGTTGACACGCGGCGTGCGACCAAATTCGCCCATCACGCAAACCAACGTCGACTCGAGCATTCCACGATCGGCGAGATCACGCAGCAACGTCGGGAGTCCGGCGTCCAAGTGCGGTAGCAAGTCTTCTTTGAGGACTTTGAAGTTGTTGTAGTGAGTGTCCCAGTTGGTGTGGTCGATGGTCACGCAACGGACACCCGCTTCGACCAACCGACGCGCCATCAGGCATGATTGGCCCAACGAATGACGTCCGTATTCCTCGCGAAGGCTGTCTGATTCGGATTCGATGTCAAACGCATTTTTCGTTTTGTCCGAAGTGATCAATTCGAACGCCTTCTTCTGAAACGTACTCAGTGACCGGGCAGTTCGGTTGCCGCGAACTTCGGCACTCTTTTGGTATCGGTCGATCTTCTTGATCAGGCTGCGTCGCGCGCCCAATCGAGATGCACTAATCGCGACGGGGGGAACAAGATCGGGAACCGAAAAGTCCGGAGCGTTCGGATCGGCATTCACAACGAATGGCGCGGCCGTGCTGCCGAGATACGCGGCACCGGCGGAATTGTGCATTTTTGGCAAACAGACATAAGGCGGCACCGAGCCCCTCGGCCCCAGTTTTTTGGCGATAATGGAACCGTGCGACGGACGCTGATTGTTGGGCTTTAAGCCTCCGTTGAATCCGGCGGTGGGATGATATCCCGTCAACATGTAATGATCGGCTTGGCCGTGCCCGGAATTGTTGTGAGTGAACGACCGGATCAACGAGAACTTGTCGGCTTGTTTCGCCAGCGCGGGCAGATGTTCACAAAGCTGGATACCGGCGACATTGGAATCGATCGGCCCAAACTCGCCACGAAATTCCGGCGGAGCCTCGGTCTTGAGATCAAGCGTATCGATCGTGCTCAGCCCGCCCCGTAGGAACAGGATGATCAGCGAGACATCTTTATTGGCCTGAAGGGATCCGGCTTCCTTCGCGAGGGCCTGTCGCTGCAGAAGTTCGGACATTCCCAGTGAGCAGCCCAACGTGCTGGCGACACCAAGACGCAGCATGTCACGCCGACCGATTTTGTCGCAGAAATCATGTCTACTCATTGGGAATCTCCCATAACGACATCAGGTCAAGTTTTCTTAGTGATTAAACAGAAATTCTACCGTATTCATCATGCTCCAGGCGATATCTTCCGCAGCCTGACGACGGTTTGCATTCTCATTGAAATATGAAGCCGCGGTTGCGAGTTCATCCGCGGACGGAAATCGGCTGTAAAACGTCAGATACAATTCTTCAATCAATCGGCCGTCATCGGGAACTGTTCTCACGAGCTTGGCGATACGTCCGCCGTCGTGAGATAGTTTATCATGAATTTTGGGGGAATTCAGGATGTGCAGCACCTGCGACACGTTCGTTTCGGCCGTTCGCTCGCATTCGCATGGAGTGGCCCTAATCGGCCGCCCGAACAATCTCAGAAAATAGTGCGGAACCTGGCTGTCCCACAATTGGATCGCACGGTATCCCGTCGGCATTCCCCGAAATTTTTCGCTGACTCCGGTGGTCTGGCAAATCGCGTCGAACAAGACCTCGGCATCAACACGCTTGAACAGCGCCCGCGAATAGTTTTGTTCGTCGCGTTCGTTGGTCGCATTCGGAGTTGACGATAACTGATACGTCCGCGAGGAAGTGATCGTGCGAATTAGTTCGTGAATGTTGAAACCACTCTCGACGAATCGCTTGGAAAGCCCTGACAACAATTCCGGGTTCGTCGGCGGGTTGGTCAACCGGACATCGTCGACCGGTTCAATAATCCCGCGTCCCAAAAAATGAGCCCACATGCGATTGACGAGATTCTGAGCAAACAACGGGTTCTTCGCATCGGTCATCCAATCAGCAAGAACCTTCCGGCGGTCGCCCGGCGGATTTGCTGTCGGTTGGGGTTCCATCAGCGCGTGAGCAAACACATTCGTTCCATATCGCGGATGTTTCGTCGTGGGATTCGTCAGTGTCGTCAGTATTGCGCCGCGAGGAGAGCCCTTGAACTTCACTTGCGTAAAAAACGACTGCATCCCGTAATAATCGGATTGGCTCCAACGATCATACGGATGATGGTGGCACTGTGCACATTCCAGGCGGACGCCCAGCAACACCTGCGAAACCGTACTCGCGACCTTGCCAGGATCGCCGACAGCTTTGTAGAGATATCCAGACGGGGCATCGTTCAGCGAACCAGTTGCCGTGACAATTTCCCGAGCGAATTGATTGTACGACCGATTACTGGCAAAGCTGTCGCGAATCCATCGGTAATAGTTATAGGCGCCCTTGTGGCCCAATTTGAGCCGATCGACTCGCAACAAATCCGCCCATTTCAGCGCCCAAAAGTCGGCGTATTCCGGCCTCTTTAATAGATCGTCGACCAGTTTTCTCCGACGGCCTGGCTTCTTGTCGTTGAGAAAAGCACGGGCTTCTATCGCGGTCGGCAACGTACCGATGATGTCAAGATGAACACGGCGAAGAAAATCGGCGTCGTCACAAAGCCCGGACGGCACAATGTTGAGTTTGCTCAGTTTTGCATCGACCAATTCGTCGATGAAATTCAGGACTGTCGGACTTGGGATATCCGTTCGGGCTCTCTTTTGCGGTATCAGGCTTCGAAAGACATCCACCGCGCCCATGTAACTTGCCATGACTGCCACTTCACCGGGATTCTCACCGGCCCGGACGATTCCGAATTCATCGACCCGCGCCAGGGTTTCGTTGTTTGATTGGAATCGGGCGTGGTCGGTGACATCCACTTTTCTGCCATCGGAATACGTCGCCACGACTCGCAGTTGTTGTTGCGAATTGGTCGACATCCGCCGTTCGTTGGGTGCAACGTCAATCGAAACAACTCTTGGATCGGACTCGTCGCCGAACGGCATGCCGGCAGCGATCCAGCTTCGAAGTGTCTTGTATTCGGCGGCGTTTCGACGAATGCGAATGCCTCCGCCGTGCGGCAGCCCACCCGCCGCCTTTTGCAACAACAGGCTGCGATCGGGAACCGTTGGAAACACGCGTCGCCCGCGGCCTTCGTCCTTCAGTGCAACCCTGTCGGCTTCTGGATTGAATCCGAACACGGACAGCTTGAATCCATTCTGACCTTCGGCTTTGCCGTGGCATCCGGAGGCATTGCATCCATAACGGCTGAAAATTGGGATAATGTCGTTTTCAAAATTGAGTGTCCTGGGAATCGTGGACTCCGAGACTTTCACCTTAACTTGAACTTTGTGTTTGCCTACAACGACTTCCACGCTGCCGTGCCCGTCAGCAACGGCACGTAGGTTTCCGTCCCGAGAAATCTCGACGACTGCCGGAGATTGCGTGCGAAATGTTGCCGATCGGGTGAGATCAACAACGCGAGTTCCTTTTGCGTTGCCGTACACCAACAGACGAAAGCGGGCATTGGGTCCGACAAGTTCGACGTTCACGGGATCGACGGTGACCTGTGAATACGAAACCGATTCTTCGTCCGCATGTATGACCGGCGCGGATGTGATGGCAATGGCCGTCAATGTTGAAACAAAGATCGTCAGGCGCATTTGTCGGCTGATGCTCGGTGTGAAACAGAATGCGTCGGCCAATGAAATCAAAGACAACGTCTCTTGTTGATCGCCACGGGACATTCGAGGGCCACACTTTGATTCTACGTGCAATCGATGGTGATGTTGCCGAAGGAGGACTCAGGTGGGTACGACGACGCATCAATCAACGTTTATCTTAAAGACCGTTTGATAACTTGGCAAGCCGAGAAAGAACCGTGAGGCAGCGTGAATGCTCGTCTTGGAATCAATCGAGCACTAAGTCAGTTTGCGCTGATCGGTTGATGAGCTGAATTCTTAATTAATTGGGCGATCGCCGGGAAAATGTCTGCCTCGTAAATGGCGTGAAGGACGCTGCACTTGATGCACAGCGTCCTCGTTTGTGGCAATGTTGATTCGATGGCGCGGCGTAACGCGGATTGGCCGTCCGGTATGGCATGCAATGTCAGGCGTCGTCGCCCGACTCGGACTTATTCGCTACCGTTTCGGTGACGTCGGGTTTCGCTTGCTCCTCGGCAGCACGCATGTTTTCGCGTTGAATGGCGTCGTAAACTTCCTGTCTGTGAACAGGGATTTCTTTTGGCGCATCGATTCCCAATCGTACCTTATCACCGCGGATATCAACGATCGTTATGACGATGTTGTCCCCGATGACGATGCTTTCGTCGCGCTGTCTCGACAGTACAAGCATCCTTTGAACTCCTTCTCTTACGGATCGACGAGATTAGCGGCGCGGCTCGTCGATCCTGTGCCGAGTTGTCCCCGGCGATATTTCAAAGCTCAGACCGAATCCGTCGTCTTGATTGGTTCTGGTTGAGCGTAATTTGTTCTGTTAGTTTGGCCCCGCGGAAGTCCGTCAAGGACGCGTCTTTAATACTTTTTCTCATTCAATATTTGTAATCGTCCGTGTGACTCGTGATGACGAGTTTTGATTAACGAAAAACGCTCCGTTGATGGAACGGGTGTCAAAGCTTGGCGCCTTTTCTGGTGATGCCGATTGGCACGCCGGCTTACGACCTTAATCGTGATCGCAAACGGACTTGGGACGATCCTGTCGCGACGGATTGGTCTGATGATCCGAATATTCGGGATTTGCCGATCCGGAAAACTTCGAGCATCGTCGTCGCGTTGCGTGTCGCGGAGAGTGAATATAATGTGATAGAGAATCCAGCCGATCACCAAACTCACTGTTTCAAAATCAAAGGCCGCTCGCAATGTTGACACTGTTGATCGCCGTTGGTTCTTTCGTTGGCTACATCATTGCGTACCACACTTACGGGCGATGGCTTTCGAAGCGGATCTTCAATCTTGATGAGCAAGCCGAAGTCCCCAGCCACCAGTTGCGCGACGACGTCGATTTCGTGCCGACGAAGCGGCAAGTCATCTTCGGGCACCATTTTACCAGCATCGCGGGGACTGGTCCGATCGTCGGGCCGGCCATCGCTGTTTTCTGGGGCTGGCTGCCAGCGCTGCTGTGGGTCTTGCTGGGCTCGATTTTCATCGGGGCTGTTCACGACTTTGGCGCGCTGGTTATCTCGCTGAGAAACCGTGGCCAAACGGTCGGAGAAGTTGCCGGCCGGCTGATCAATCCGCGAGCCCGTGTCCTGTTCTTAGTGATCCTGTTCATGGCGTTGACGGTTGTGCTGGCAATTTTTGGACTGGTGATCGCCGTCATCTTCAAGCACTACCCCGAAAGTGTGTTGCCCACCTGGGTTTCGCTGCCGCTGGCCGTTGCGATCGGATTGTGGGTTTATCGCAAGGGTGGAGGACTGCTAGCTCCGTCGCTGGCCGCATTGGCCGTCATTTATTTTTGCGTGTGGTTGGGAGCCTACGCCGTTCCGATCGATATCGCCGCTCCGGTCGAGTCACTCAAGTCAACTCTCGGACTGGGCGAAGGCAGCATCTTGAACGTCACGACGATGTGGACGTTCGCGTTACTCGTTTACTGCTTCTGCGCGTCGGTGTTGCCCGTCTGGATGATGCTGCAACCGCGTGACTACATCAACAGTCACCAGCTTGTTGTGGCGTTGGCCCTGCTGATGATTGGTGTGATCGTGGCCGGAGCAAACGGCGACGCACAACTCGCGGAGAGTGCGCCTGCCATTGCAACTCAAATACCCGTCGATGCACCGCCGATTTGGCCATTCCTGTTTATCACGATTGCTTGCGGAGCCTGCAGCGGATTTCATTGTCTGGTTAGCAGCGGCACGACCAGCAAACAAATCGACAAAGAAACCGATGCTCAATACGTCGCGTATGGATCGATGTTGCTGGAAGGCGGTTTGGCGGTAATGGTCATTCTGGCTTGTTGTGCCGGAGTTGGCATGGGAGCTTTCGACCGCGTGCCCGACTCAGCAGCCGCCGGCGGTTACCGCTACGAAGCTCGGCTCGAGGCCGACGGAACGCACGCCACCGGTCGTGCTGCTTGGAGTGCTCAGTACGACATCGGCAAGAAATGGTCCGAATTCAAGCTGTACAACAAAGTCGGAGCTTTCGTCAACGGAGCGGCGAATTTTCTGACGTCGATTGGCATTCCGCTCAAGCTAGGAATCGGCATGATCGCTGTCCTGGTAGCTTGTTTCGCCGCGACAACACTCGACAGCGCGACTCGCTTACAACGGTATGTCATTCAAGAACTAGCGGGAACTCTGCGGGTAACTCCGTTGACGAACAAATATCTTGCTACGCTGCTGGCCGTCGTCCTGGCCGGCATCGTGGCCATGATCCCGTCGACGCCTGGCGGCAGTGCCGGTACCGGTGGTCTGATTCTGTGGCCGTTGTTTGGGGCCACGAATCAATTGCTTGCAGGTTTGGCGTTCATGGTGACCGTGTTTTATCTTTGGCGGCGTGGAAAACCCGTCTGGTTCGCCGCGATCCCGATGGTCGTGATGCTGATCATGCCGGCATGGGCCATGCTCTGGAATATGTTTAACCCCGAGAACGGTTGGTGGCACAAGGACAAAACTCTGCTGTTTTGGAACGGCGCTGCCATTCTGGCGATCCAAGCCTGGATGATTATCGAAGCGCTGCTGTTGATGCCACGAGCGAAAGGAATCCTCGAAGATGCTCTGCCGCCACTGGAAACGGTCAGACCAGCCACCGTATCCGCGACGGCTTCGGGAGGGCCGAACTGTTAATGGTAGTTTCAAAATCGTGTTGTAGCCGGAGTCGCAAGACTTCGGGCTGCGGTAAACCTTCAATTCCCCGAAGTCTTGCGACTCCGGCTACAGTCAAAATTAATTCAGCGTCTACCGGTTTTGAAATTACCTCTCGTCAATATTGACAAACCGAATTCCGACCAATCAAGACAAGGAAACACGTCATGAGAAAATGAACTTGGATTCTGACTGCGCTGCTCGTGTTGGCACTCACGACTAGTTCATTCGCCGAGACGATGCGGGCTTTAATCATTGACGGCCAGAACAATCACGGAGCGTGGCCGAAGACGACGTTCATGATGAAGAAGTACTTGGAAGACACAAAACTCTTCACGGTCGACATCGCACGCACGAGATTCACGTGGAATGGCGAGAACCTGTTAAAGCAGTATCCCTTGAAAGGATTCGAAACAACGGTGACGAAGCGGCCTCAGTCAGACCCGGATTTCAAACCGGAGTTTTCCAAGTACAATGTTGTGATCTCGAACTTTGGACACGGTGCGGCGACTTGGCCGAAGGAAACACAAAACTCGTTCGTCGAATACGTTGCTGGCGGAGGCGGCTTTGTCGTGGTTCACGCCGCGAATAACTCGTTCGGGAATTGGCCGGAGTACAACGAAATCATCGGGCTGGGCGGTTGGGAGGGCCGCAACGAGAAATCCGGTCCCTACGTCTACTTAAACGACGACGGCAAACTGATCCGCGACGAGAGCCCGGGGCGCGGCGGACATCATGGCGCGCAGCATCCATTCCCGATTGTCGTCCGCGACCGCGAGCATCCCATCACAAGAGGCATGCCGGCCGAATGGATGCACGCAAAGGACGAACTGTACGACTACCTACGCGGTCCGGCAGTCAACATGCGGATTCTGGCAACGGCGTACGCATCAAAGGACAAAGGCGGTTCCGGACGTCACGAACCCATGCTGATGACGATCAAGTACGGCAAAGGCCGCGTCTTCCACACGCCAATGGGCCATGCCGACTATTCCCAAGAGTGCGTCGGATTCATCGTCTCGCTTCAACGAGGCACCGAATGGGCGGCAACGGGCAAAGTGACTCAATCGATTCCAAAGAACTTTCCGACGGCAGAGAAAAGCAGCAAGCGAAAATTTGAATAACGGCCATTCAAAGTTACCTTGCCATGTCCCCGGTCCGTACACCCGTGTCGGCGGGGAAGCGGGTTTGATACCGTGTGTGTCGTTGGGAAACCCTACGCCACCTTTTCGTGAATCGTTTCCGGTGTGGCGTCCAGCCGTTCGAGAAAGCCATCTTCGCGTTGTTCGAATAGGCGATCAATGCCGGCGTCTAGCATCGGCATGGGCATTCCAAGCGTCTGACGCGCGGTGCTGGATTGCAGCGATGTTTCTCCGCGGCCAAATCCCGTTGCGGGTTCGGCCAGAGCGCCGATGCCAGCCGCTCGGGGAACGGGCAAACTGAATCGCAGCGCCAAG
>CAUZVF010000043.1:0-12705 GCA_963582955.1 Planctomycetota bacterium | reverse complement strand
CTTGGGCCGAATATCGATCACTATTCGGCTACCGTTTGGCTCTGCTCGCGGCCGTGTTTGGCGGAGCCCGAATTCTCTACCAAACTCTCGAGAGTCTGTTCGATGGCCGAGTCGGAGCCGAGTTGGCTCTGACAATTGCCTGTCTGGCCGCCATCATTCTGGGCGAGCCCGTCACGGCGGCCCTTGTCGTATTCATCGCGTTGTGCGGCGAAAGTATCGAAGGATTCACCGTCGACCGGGCACAACACGCGATCCGCGGCATCTTTAATCTGTGTCCCGCGACCGCACATATCATACGTGACGGCCGTGAGACCGACGTCGCGATTGACGAAGTTGTCGTCGGAGACACAATCGCCGTCCGGCCTGGCGAACGAATTCCCGTCGATGGCCGAGTTACTTCCGGATCGTCGTCGGTCGACCAAAGTGCGTTGACGGGCGAGAGTCTTCCCATCGACAAGGCGGACGGTGACGAAGTTTTCACGGGAACGTTGAACCAATTCGGTGCCCTCGAAATCGAAGCCGAAAAAGTCGGCGGTGAAACCACGCTGGCGCAGGTCATCAAATTGGTCGCCGAAGCCACCGAACGCAAAGCGCCTTTGGAACGCACGGCCGATCGGATTGCTCGGTTGTTTTTGCCAGTTGTGTTGGCCGTGGCGCTGGCAACGTTGATCGGTTGGCGATTGAAGACCGGAGAATGGGATGCCGGTTTCCTGCCGGCGCTCAGCGTGTTGGTTGTCGCGTGTCCGTGCCCGTTGATTTTGGCGACTCCCGCTGCCGTGATGGCGGCGATGGCCTGGTTGGCGCGGACCGGGGTTGTCGTGAAAGGCTCGATCGCGCTGGAACGGCTCGCTCAAGTCGACACGTTTGCTTTCGACAAAACGGGAACGCTGACGCGAGGAGAATTGGAACTTGGAATCGTTCGCACATGCGGCCCAATGAATGAAACCGAGTTACTTCGCGTTGCCGCGATTGCCGAAAAACAGAGCGAACACTTGATCGCGCGGGTGATCGTTCGCGAAGCCGAACAACGCGACGTCATCGTGCCGGGAGTCTACGACTTCGAGGCGCATCCAGGCTCGGGTGTCACGGTGAAAATGAAAGCGTCAACACTCGGGTCCTGGGCGGAATCCGACGGAAATCAGCAATGCGAAGTCACCGTTGGCAACCGTCGGTTGATCGCCTCGAAAGGGATTGAGTTGTCTGACGAGGTCGTCGGCTGGTTGGACGAACTGGACGGGGCGGGACAGACAGTTCTCTTAGTGGCGGCCGATCGTCAAATCATGGGAACGATTGGCCTGCGCGATTCCATTCGTCAGGAATCAAAAGATGTTCTCGACGAATTGCGAGCGGCCGGCATCCAACAATTCGCCATTTTGACCGGCGATCGGTCGGCACCGGCAAATTCGATTGCGGAAGTTCTCGGTCTGTCCGAGCAAGTCGATTCCGAAATGTTGCCGCTGGATAAAGCGAACTGGATTGAAGAAAACACCAAGCAAGGCCGCCGTGTTGCCATGGTCGGTGACGGTGTGAACGACGCGCCGGCGCTGGCAACGGCAACTGTCGGACTGGCGTTGGGCGGAGTCGGCAGCGACATTGCGGCCGAGGCCGGTGATTTGGTCTTGATGGGCGATCCATTGAAACCTCTGCCGGGACTGCTGCGATTGTCGCGGCAATTGGTCAGCATCATTCGTCAAAGTATTTTCGTGTTCGCCTTCGGCATGAACTTCCTGGGAATGGCACTCGGCGCGGTTGGGATTCTATCACCCGCCGCTGCTGCCGTGTTCCACGAGTTTTCGTCAATGGCCGTCATGCTGAATGCGATGCGTCTGCTGTGGTTCGAACGGTGGGAAGAAACACGGATCGGCCAATTTTCGGCGCGGCTGTCGAATGTGGCTCAATGGCTGACAGAGACTCTTTCGCCCACGCAACTCGTCTTTCGATTCCTGGATCACTGGGCCATGCTTGTGCGTCTGGGATTTGCCGCGCTGCTGATCGTTTGGTGCTTGTCCGGAGTGTTGATCGTCACTCAAGACGAACAGGCCATCGTCACGCGATTCGGAAAAGTGATTCGCGACGATCAGGGAAATGTGTTCACACTAAAAGCCGGTCCGCATTGGCGGTGGCCGTCGCCGTTCGAGGAAGTCACGCGCATGCGTGTCGACGAGATGCGTACGGTACAAATCGGATTTCGTTCAAACGGAACCGATGCGGCGTCGGAAGGAATCCATGAACCGCCGATTGAATGGACAACCGAACACAACGACTCGAAATATCGATCGATCCCACAAGAGTCAATGGTCTTGACGGGTGATGAAGTGCCGGTCGAGATTACGGGTGAGGTCGTCTATCGCGTCACCGACTTGTATCAGTACAAGTACGGTGTCGCCGAACCCGAAAATATGCTGCGAGCCGTTGCGGAAAGCACAATCCGCCGCGTCGCTGCGAGATTCACGTTGGACGGTATCCTGACCGGCCAACGTGCCACGATCGAACGGAGTTGCCGGAGACAAATTGCCGACGGGATCGCCGCGTACAATGCCGGGATCGAGGTCGTTGATCTGAATCTCTTGGATATCCATCCTCCCAAACAGGTGGTCGCTGTGTACCGCCGGGTCGCCGATGCTCTGGAAGAACGCGAACAGCTCGTCAACGAGGCCGAAGCATTTTACGCTCGCAAAGTGCTCAGCGTTGCCGGCGAACGGGCCATTCGATTGCTTAGCGCGTCGGTGGATCAGAAAAACACACGCGGCGACCGGTCAACAACCGGAGGAGTTGCTGGTTGGCATCTGACCGACGATTTGTGGTCTCGATTGCGGGAAGTTGCGGATGATGGCCGAACTGTTTTGTCTGGTGAAGCGGCGGCGAAGATTTTGGACGCACAGCAAGAAAACACTCGACGAATCCAAGGCGCCGAGGGTCAGGCCGCTCGGTTTCGAAATCTTCGGCAGGCGTATCTCGCGGACCGTGAACTGACCGGCTTGCAGCTTTATTGGGATGCCGTTGAACAATCCCTATCCAATCGCCCTTTGACAATCCTCGACCCCAAAGTATCGGGCAGGCAACATCTGCTGTTAGCCGACCCACTGATGCTAGGAGGCCAAGGACTGTTACAACAAACGTTTCCAACGCGCGACGATGAGGAAGAGACCCTCTTCCCGACACCCCGGTCGCTTGAGGAGTGAATGACGCTATGAGCACTGGTGAAAACACAACTCCCGATCAAGGCGGCGCACGACGCTTGCGGCCACTCTTGTACCTCGTTCTGTTTCTTCTGGCGGCGTGGCTACTGAGCGATTCCGTCATTTTTGTCGATGAAACGGAATATGTGATTTCCGAACGATTGGGCCACATTGTTGCCGTTTACGATCAGCCGAAAGATCGAGGCCTTCACTTCAAACTTCCTTGGCCCATCGGCACGGTCCGCCGTTTCGACCGCCGTGTTCAATTGTTTGATCCGCGTGGCCGCGAAGTCTTCACCAGCGACAAAAAGAACATCACCGTCGATGCCTACATTTGTTGGAAGATCGCGGAATCACCATCGGCGGATTCACAGGCCCTCGACTCACGGCCCGTCGTGCGGTTCTTTCGTTCATTCGCAACGATCGACCGCGCTCACGCTCAACTTGACAGCCGCGTCCGCGCGATCCTGTCGACCGAAATCGGCAAAGTTGAATTGAGCGGACTGCTGAATGTCGAGGATCCCGAAGCCGGCCCGCCGGCCGATGATTCCGGACTGCTGGACAAAATTTCCAAGCAAGTTCAAACTCAAGTTGAAAAACGCCCTGACGAAAATGAATCGATCCGCGACCGGCTGGGAATTGAAATCGTCGACGTGCGCATTAAGCGAATCAACCTGCCGGCCGGAAATCAACAGGCCGTTTTCGAGCGAATGAAGAGCGAACGCAGAAAGATTGCCGACCGATACCGCAGTGCCGGCTTGGCTGAAAATACGGTCATCAAGAGTCATGCCGATCGGCAATACAACGAAATCCTCGCGCGAGCCAACGCCGATGCCGAGCGAATTCGCGGCGAGGCGGAAGCCGAAGCGATCTCGATCTTGAACCGAGCCCACTCGAAAGACCGCGAGTTTTACAAGGTCGTTCGGACACTCGACACGTATCGGACAATTCTGAATGAACGCACGACTCTCGTGCTGTCGGCTTCCAGCAACTTGTTGAAAATGTTGACCGAAGGCATCCCGGAAATTGAAGAGCAACCCGCGGAGACTGGTGTTCCGGAACCGAGGACGACGCTGAAACCGGCGGATGATCCCGCTAATCCCGCCAACAACAGCGAGAACAAACTTGACGTCCCCAAGACCTCAGATTCGTCGGCCAAACCGGCGAAAACCGAGGTGGCTCCATGAATCGTTGGTGTGTCGGTGCCATCGCGATCATTCTGATCGTGTACCTGTGCTTTGGGTTCTACGTTGTCCGCGGCAACGAGAAAGCTGCTGTCCGCCGGTTTGGGAAGGCTCTGCGGACGGAAACCGGTTCAGTGACTCTAAAGCCGAGCGGTTTGTACTTTGACCTGCCGTGGCCATTCACACGAATCGATCGCGTCAACGTCAACGAAATTCGCACATTGACGGTCGGGACTGCTGAAGTGGACGACGTCGAATCGGGTCAGTTCCTTCAAGCGGTCGATGCAACGCAGCAATCTCAGTTCCTCAGTGGTGACAAGAACATATTGAACGTGCAATTCAGTGTGCACTATCGCATTGATGAAATGAATGTTGACGCGTGGTTGTACGGCACACAGAATTCCGAGCGGCGATTGAGGTTACTGTCCGAGTCGGCGCTTTCCGACCTCATGTTGCAAAGCGGAGTCGATTTCGTCCACACATTGGGGCGCACACAACTGCGGGAGATGCTATTACGACGCACTCGCGAACTGGCCAGCGAAAACCAACTGGGGCTGGAAGTCGAGGATGTCACGATCGGCAGTGTTTATCCGCCCATCCGAGTCAAAGCGCAGTTCCTGGATGTCATGAACGCGCGGGCCGACAGAGAGACTTACATCAATCAGGCGAACAACTATGCCGAGCAACGCAAAGCCGAAGCAACGGCCGCGAAGAGAAAAATCAACGACGAGGCCGAAACGTATCGTCAACGAAACGTCGAGATCGCGAAAGCCAAGGCGCACAGCTTCGTCAAGATGGTCGAAAGCTTTCATCGCGACGAGCAGGAAGGCATCCAGAGCTACGCAGCCGCCCGCCACATGGCGATGCAGCGGCTGTACATCGAGGCCATGAAAGACATTCTGCAAAAAGTTGCCGGAAAGGTATTCCTCGATTCCGGCAAACCGGTCGACCTGACAATCTTCCGCGACCCGCGGGAGTGATTGGTGCGGTTTCTTCGGTTTCCAAATAAATGCTGTTGGGTTCACCAGTGCCTGCTGTGAATGGCTCAGTTGCGTTTTTACCTGGTTCCCAAGCTCTTGGGAACCCACGGCAGCAAAGCTCTGCTTTGCGCGAGTAAGAGTAGCCCATGCCAACTCTTCATCGGCCGAAGCAGAGCTTCGATTCGGTACGTTCCCAAGCTCCGCTAGCAGAGCTTGGGAACGAGAAGAAGTACAAAATGAAAAATGCAAAGTGTGAGCCGCCGCGAACTGCGATTTCACAGTCATTTTGCATTTTTCATTGTCTATTTCTCATTTTGCAACAGCCTCACCGACCGGAAAATGATTCACAAAACGATGGCAGCCCAATTGCCCCATGTGCCCCGGACTGCTGGCCATGCAATGTGGCACTGTCCAATTAGGATCTGCCAGTCAATGGCCGTCGTAGCCGAAGTGCCGAATTAGCACCGCCCAGAATCGATCTTCGAGAACTGGTTCATCGACTGCGCTTCGACTTCGCGCTGGATTGCAAATGTTCCTTAGGTGTTGCAATCGCGATCCAACGCAGTAAATTGGGACGAGCACCTGACAGGGACGACTGGCTAGGGAGAACTTCCCATGATTACCGTCGGCGGTAAGGTTCTCGGACGAAAGAAGGCCCTCTTTGCAGACTTTTCAGTTCGGCCACCGGACGGCGTCGGTGAGGAAGGCGGGACGACGCTGCGTCATCTGATTGAATGTGTCGTTCGACACGAAGTTGCTGCGTTTCGGAAACGACAGACCGATCGGCAGTTTGTCCGAGTGTTGACGGCGCGCGAAATTGCCGACGGCGCGGAAGCCGGCACAATTGCAGCCGGCGGCAGTGAAATCAAACCGCAGACGGTCGATGACGCGGAGGCGGTTGCCACGGCTCTTCAGGCATTTGAAGACGGAATGTACGTGGTCGTCGTCGACGGTGCTGAGCAACGCGACCTGGGCACTCAGCTATTTCTGAAGCCGGATAGCCGCCTGACGTTTGTCCGATTAACGCTGCTCGCCGGCGGCTAGGTCGGCGGACGAAGCTCGGCCGGCCGCACGGAAAGGCGCGGGTGCCGGTTCGAACAGAGCCGCCGTCTTCAAGTGATTCCCACTCCTCACACCAAGAGACACAGCCATGTTGAATCCGGAAGCCGCGAAAAAACAACTTGAAAAGTGGCGCGTCGCTCAGGATGCCGACGACCAAGAGCCCGTCGATCGATTCCTGCCATCGGTGAAGAAGCTGCCGAACCAGTTGCGCGGCATTGGTTATTCGTTTCTGGGTCGTGATTCAAAAGGAGCTGAATGGGACTATCCGGAACACTGGGAAAAGAACGGCGAGTTTCAGCGCGAACAGAGCGATGTGCTTGACGGGCTGTCCGGCCGCGATCGGTTACGTGTTTTCCGCACGTTTTTTGGACAACTGGGCGATCAGATCGAACTCACCTGGCAGTGGATGAAGTCGTCGCCATATTCCCATGGCTACTCGCGCACGCCGTTTCGGGCACCGCATTCTCCTGAAGCGACGGTTGCAACACGCGGCGATTGGGTGCGTGGCATGCTTCCAATTGCCGCCGGGTTCCAAAGGGAAGTGCTGACCCCGCAATGGCTTGCAGCATGGGTTCCGCACATTTCAATCGGATGGAGTCCGTACGAAGCAGCAGTCGCAAGATTGCTGGCAGCCGTCATCGATGCGGGCGGGAAACAGTCGGACGAAGTGTTCGACATCCTGTGTCAGTCCGCGCGCAAGGAACATGAAATTGGTGCAATGGGACGTCACGTCACATCGGCGTTGTTGTCGGCTTCGCGGCCCGAGGGTTGGGAGCTGATCGAGAGGATGCTGCTCGCGGCACAGCGGCAAGAAGGATTGCGACAAGTCATTCTGGAATCAGTTGTCGAGTCGCATCCTGATGCGTTTCGGCGCATGCTCCGGCTGATCGTGGATCAGAAGCTCTCTCGTTTTAGTTCGGTTGTGCAGGCCATGGACAGTTGGTTCGGCATGGCGTGGGCGGCGGCCAGCACGAAAGTCGTGAACGACACGATCGAAATGGTTGCTAACCTGCTGGAAAGACCTGCCGAACGAAAGAAGGCACTGGCTGGCGACGACGCCGAAAGCGTGTCTCTGGCGCTGTGGGCGACCGCTTTCGACGATGCGTCCGCGTCGATCAAGCCCGCGGGAAAGCTGCTGGACCACAAGAACGTGGAAGTGCGCTTCGTTGCGGCGTTGCACCTATCACGGATCGCTCTGCCGATCACACAACCAGCAAGAGTGCAAGCACTCGACGACGAAGACCTGCGCGTGGCCCTGGCGGTGCTGTCCGGATCAATGCACGAGGACTTCGAAGCCACTGAAATTTCGGGCGGGGCGAGTCTTTTCGAGGCGCTGGAACGGCTGCTGCAGCGGATGCCGGCCAAGCCAACGAAACTGAAGCCGGTGGTGTGGCCCTGGACCGAACAAGTCGCGCGTCGTGGTGACGTCAGCGGACAATTCGTTGCGTCACTCGGCGATTTGCCTCCGACACGGCTCATTTCGCACATGAAGCTGTTTGATACGCCGGATCGGTCCCAGGTCGTGACAAAACTTGCCGCGCAAAAAAAGTGGGACGTGCAGACGCGAGAGACCATCCTCGATTTGGCGGGCGATGCCTCGCAGGATGTGCGGGACAGCGCGTTCGAATCGCTGCAAAAACGGAAGATCAAAGCGGCTGACGCACTACGGCTGGAAGGATACTTGACACGTAAATCCACCGATCTACGCAACGGCGCTATTGCTCTTATCTTGTCGCTCGCCGACAACCAGGCTCTGGACAGCGCGTCGCGGTTGCTGGCATCCAAAAATCAGAACCAGCGTTTGGCCGGATTGGAAATTCTGAGGCAACTCGCCGAAGCCGATCGCCAGCGGTCGCATTGTATCGAAACCGCAGCGCAGTGGCGCGACGGCCGTAAGAAGATCCTTAAGGCCGAGAAGTCACAACTGGATGGAATCCTTGAGTCCGATCGCGAGGTCCTGACACTCGACAACGCCCTCGGATTGATGGACCCGGCGAAACGCTCGAAAGCGGTGCCTCCAAAGAAACGCAAAGTCAAATGCTTCACGGCAGTGACTCCGAAGATTCTCAAGTCACTCGACGATCTGGTCCACAAGCATCGTGCCGAGAAGGTCCGGTTCAAGCGTTGGGGTGATGAGATTGCCGAAGAACTGCTGGGCGAAATCGACTACGGATTTCCATCCCCCGACTTTGAAAAACCAGCCAAGGAACAGCTTAAGAAGCTCCCCTTGAGCCAGGCCTGGGACGAGTGGTACCGAACTCGACCGGCCGCACTGAAGGACAGCGACGGGCTGGAGCTGCTGCGCTCGCATATCTTAGACCGCGTCAGCGGCGAATTGAGCAGCTACGAGGAAATCCAGCGCTGGGCGAAAGGATCTGCCGATCGCAAATTGGTCGCCACTTTGCTTTTCGGCGCGGCCAGATCCCAGAAATTGAAATATGAATCGATCGTTAGCGACCTTGTCGACTGGTTGCTTGTTATGCATCCGCCGAAAGGAGCGATCGACTACTGCTTGGATGCGATCGAGACCATCGGTGCGACGATCTCTGAGGACATGCAGTTGCTGAAACGGGAAACTCGGTCGCAACGTGATGAGTTCGATGACGACGAATACGACTGGCGTAGTCGGACTACAATCTCGCGCTGGCAGACGGCCATTGAGCTGTTCATGTCGATTCCCTCCTTAAAGCCGACGAAGAAACAGAAAGCTCGATACTGGCAGTTGCTGCGGTGGATCGATGAGCCCTTCGAAGGAGCAAGACGATCTCGTCCCGATTTCGATATTGTGCTCGAGGCGTTTGGTGCCCGACAGGCTACGCTGGCTGATATCACCGATCACCTCTTGGGTCCCGACCAAGAGGGACGATGGGGAGCGTCGTTCGAATCATTGTCAACAATTACTTCGCGGCAGTCTAACCGGGCTGTGCGCGAGCTAGTTGCTGGGCCCGAAATTGCTGCACTGGTCTCTCGCTGTACAAACCGCCTTCTAGAGATCGAACTGGCTCGCGGAGAAGCGGCGACAGTCGCCACCGATGCCGCGCTTTCGGTCGGCGCGTACCGCGGGCAAGACACGCTGCTGCAACTTCTAACGGCGCTTGGAACAGAGGGATTCAAGAAAGTTCGCGGCTGGCGCTCGCAGGAACGAGACAGTCGGCCGGCGACACTGACTGCAATGGCCGAGAAGACCTTTCCCGCAGAAGGCGACACGCCCGACGCGTTCGCGAAGGCCACGCGAGGCGCGATCAAGGACGGTCACTTTCCCGAAGAACGCCTGTTACAACTGGCGTTTCTTGCCCCACAGTGGACCGATTGTGTCGAGGCCACACTGAAGTGGGATGGATTCTCCGAAGGACTCTTCTGGTATATGGCACACATGAAGTACGTGTGGGGCATGGATGATGCTTTGGATGACGACGTCGATGACGATGATGAGAAGGACGAAGAAGAAGACCGGCCGAAGAAACTTTCGCGGTGGGAACGCATCATCCGCGAGCGCACGCCGCTGACGGACGAAGAACGTTCCGATGGCGCAATCGACGTGGCATGGTTTCACCACACCTACAAGCAACTCGCCCCAAAACGCTGGAAGGCCATGGCCGCGGCGGCAAAATTCGCTGCGTCGCCGGCGCAGGCCAAGCGCGCTCAATTCATCGCTGATGTGCTGTTGGGCACAGCATCGAAAAAGGAGCTCGTCGATGGTATTCGAAAACGGTTTCTCAAGGAAAACGTGCGGCTGCTTGGATTGTTGCCGCTGGCCGGTGGAACAAAACGCGACAAGGACATCGTCGACCGCTACGAAGTGCTGCAGGTATACCGTCGATACGCAAATAAACTGAGTGGCATGACGCGGCCAGGCGCGCTGAGGGCCTGCGACATCGGGATGCAAAACCTGGCATCCACGGCCGGCTACGCCGATCCAATGCGCCTGCAATGGTCCATGGAAGCCGAAAGCACCATGGACCTGGCTGCGGGACCGGTTGTCGTCAGCAAAGGAGACGTCTCGTTGACGCTGTCACTTGACGAGCATGCACAACCGGAACTCGCCATTCGCCGGGGTGACGGGCAGTTGAAATCGCTGCCGAAAGCCGTCAACAAGGACGCGAAATTTGTGGAACTCCACGAACGCAGCAAGCACTTGAAGCGACAGGCCTCACGTGTCAAACGGTCGTTGGAAATCGCAATGTGCCGCGGAGACTCCTTCTCCGGCGCCGAATTGATGCAGCTTTCCGATCACGCCCTTCTCTGGCCCCAACTGCAACGGCTGGTGTTAATCGGCGAAGGCATTATGGGCTACCCGATGAAACGCGGCAAAGCGCTTCGTGATTACTCCGGCAAGCTGGAATCCGTAAAGAAGAACGAACAACTCCGTGTGGCACATTCCAACGATTTGCTCAAGTCAAAAGCCTGGGACAAATGGCAGCACGAGTGTTTTTACGCAGAACGGCTGCAGCCGTTCAAACAGATCTTTCGAGAATTGTATGTCGTCACGCGACAAGAGAAGAAGGACAAGACGTTTTCGAATCGATACGCCGGCCATCAAGTGAATCCGAAACAGGCTTACGCCCTTTGGGGCCGCCGCGGTTGGGCGGTCGATGAATACGAAAACGTGTGGAAAATGTACCACGAAGAAGGCCTGAACGTCTCGATTGTATTCGACGATGGCATCACGACACCACTGGAAGTCGAAGACCTGACAATCGACAAAATTCAGTTTCGTCGCGGCGACGAATACAAGCCACTGAAACTAACGGACGTTCCGGCGCGAGTCTTCAGCGAGGTCATGCGAGACATTGACCTGGTCGTCAGCGTGGCTCATACCGGCGACATCGATCCCGAGGCGAGCGCCTCAACAGTCGAAATGCGAGCCAGCCTGCTCAGAGAGACCTGTGAGTTGTTCAGCCTGAAGAACGTGAAGCTGAAGAACTCTCGCGCGCTGATCAAAGGACATCTGGGGGAATACAGCATCCACTTGGGGAGTGGCGTCGTCCATCGCATGCCAGGGGGAGCGGTGTGCATCGTTCCGGTCCATTCTCAGCACCGAGGCCGCCTATTCCTCCCGTTCGCCGATGACGATCCGCGCACGGCAGAGGTTGTTTCCAAAACAATGCTCCTGGCTCGCGACGACGAAATCGATGATCCGATCATCCTTGAGCAATTACGAGCAATGGCATAATCGCAGACATCAGAGCAACTAATACGACATCGCCAAGTAGGTTCCCTGAGCCGAGCGGGAACAAGAAAAGGTATTACTGTGACGCAATTCGATGGTCCCGCTCGGCTTGCGGGACCTACTAACCAACGCGTTGCCGTAGATAGATCTCCTGGATCGTATCGGCTACGAGCGCGGACTTGTCCGAGCGGATGACGGCGACTTTGGGGGTTTGTCGTGCCGGGCGATCGACGACCATCGCGTGCATCCCGTCATGATTTCACGTTGTAGTTCCATCGAGGCTATCGCGTTGCCACATCTCACGCAACATCATGGCAATATGGAAGTTAAGAATCTGATTCCTGAGTCATCGCAGGTCGATTTGAGCGAAAAACTGCCGCGGAATTACTCTCTCGCGGAATCGAAGTCGGGTTGACTCGTGTCCGGTTTCACAGTATCACTCGGCCCTCACCTCTCTCCACCCACTTCGACTCTCCGAACTTTTCCATTCAGATTTCCAATCGAGCGGATTACGAGTGCGTTGTCACGGCATGATCTTAGGATCAGCCGCTCGGCGCTAGCCCACGGTATCGTTGCGATAACCGGACGCTAGTGCGTACCGGCTGATTCTGCCAACCCTAATTCTTAGCTGCGACAAAGCACTAAGTACGCCATCACGGTCGTGCATCCGAAGTACGCGACTGCTAGAAGCAACCCTGGTTCGCGGCACTCAAAATACGCTCGCTGGTAATACTCTGGGACGAAATAGCCTCACAAGAATGACTCACCACTTTTCGCAATCGGCCAGCCCGTCGGCGCTTCGCATTTTGGTTTGTGCCAGCGATCCGTTAGTTCATGCAGAAGTACGACACGGATTCGTGGAACCAGATTGGACAGTTGACGCTGTCCAGTCGCTGAAATCCGTTGCCGAATTGACTGTCTCTGAACGGCCTGACGTTTGTTTGGTAGACGAATCGAAGATCGGTGTCGATTTCGCTCGCTCAATGTCATTATGCACACGCGACCGCGACGCAACGCAGTATGTCTTTCTGGTTCAGAATGACGCCCACGAGTTACGCGTGTTGTTGCGACGCTACTCGAAAATCGCGGGAATTGAATTCCACGTTCTAGAGAAGCCGGCCGGAGCGCAG
>CAUZVF010000042.1:0-12749 GCA_963582955.1 Planctomycetota bacterium | reverse complement strand
CAAACTTTGACGAGGTTGTCATTGCCGCAGGTGGCCATCAAGGTGCCGTCGCGGTTGACTCGCACCCAGCGGCACCATCCTTCGTGCGCTTGCAGCATGCGTTTCGCGATCGGCTTTTCCGCAGAAACGTCCCAGAAACCGACTCGGCCGTCCCAGCCGCCCGTGTAGAGCGTTTCGCCATCGGGCGAGCATTCCATCGACCGCACCCAACTCTCGTGCCCCGACAGAACGGACTTCTGACCGGATGCCACGTCCCAGCGATAGACATTCAAATCTTCGGCGCCGGCGAACACATATCGGCTCAGCGGATCGATCAATCCAGTGGTCAACGGAAGATCGTGTTTGAATTCCGCGATCTTGTGCGTCTTCTTCGGATCGATCACGGTTGCCGTCGTATCGCTCGGCTTCGCTGCTGATTCGGTCATGCCAGCAATTCCTCGATCGGTGCCATCGCGGGATCTCCGATCGGAATCGTGCGACCATCCAAATCGTGATCCCGAGAGGAATCGAGTCCCAGCGCCCGGAAATACGTGTGGAATAGGTGACCGCCGTCGACTTCACGGTCGCTGACTTCGGTGCCTTTGTCGTTTGTTGCTCCGACGACAACACCGGGAACGATTCCGCAACCGCCCAGCGCGACCGACCAGGCTGTTCCCCAATGATCGCGCCCGTAACGGACATTGATCTTCGGCGTTCGTCCGAATTCCGACATGATCATCACCAGCGTGCTGTCGAGCATGCCGCGATCTTCCATATCTCCCAGCAACGCCGCAAACGTGCGGTCGAATTCGCCCAGTTGTTCCAGATGGAAGTTGAAGTTCTCGGCATGCGAGTCGTAACCGTGATGCGTCACCTTGACGCAAGTCGCTCCGTTTTCGAGAAGCGTTCGTGCGAGGATGCAATTGCGGGCAAAGTGGTGTGAACCGTAGCGTTCCAGGTCTTTGCCAGACGCCGCTGCCTCGAGCATCTTCTTGCGAGCCATCAACTGCAGCGCCTGATCGTATGACGCATTGTAGGCGTCGGTGAACGATCGCTGTCCACGTTTGGCGAACCGTTTGCTGAAACGCAGCCTCAGTGCGTTCCGACGAGCGGCGGCTGATTCGGTAACGGCTTTGGGACGCTCGAGATTCGACGGCGCTTTCACGCCCTCAAGTCTCAACTGAGCGTGCTCGGCTTGCAGAAACGCATTTGTGTCATCGGTCAAACCGCGAGTCGTAATGTGGATGTAACCTGGCAGCGGACTCTTGTCGGGCTTCAGGTACTTTGACGCGACCGAACCAACGTACGGAAATCGCCCCACGCGCCGTCCCGTTTCGAGGATCAGACGCCCTTTGCCGTGATCGTTCGTCTTGATGTTCAGGCCGCGCACGATGGACAACAAGTGCATTTTCTTCGCGGTGTGCGGTAGCAACTCGGCAATTCGAATTCCCGGCACGGATGTCTCGATCGAACGAGTTGGGCCGCCGTAGAGTGTTCCCGGTTTGGGATCCCAGGACTCCAATTGGCTGACGCCGCCTTGAAGATAGATTTGCAGGATACGTTTATGTTGGCTCTGCAACTCGGCGCCGGTTGCCGGTGAAGAAAGCGTCGCAAAGCCAAGAGTTCCCGCGGTACCGGCCAAGAAATGCCTGCGGGAAAAATCGTGGTCCAACGAATTGCAACCGGTGTTTCGTTTCATTGTTGATGACCCTCACACTCGACCAGATTGGATCGTTTAACGGTTAGCCGTAGGCGACTTCGTTTCAAAGTGGAATCCGATTCCATACTCGCAGTCGCCTGCGGCTCGCCGTTAAACGACGCGCATGCAAAATCTAATGATTAAACCGAAATTCCGCTGACGTCAGCATGGCCCAGGCAATTTCCTGCAATGCCGATGTGCGGTTTTGTGATTCGTCTAGGTACTTTTGGATTTCATCAAATTCAGTGTCACTCGGCAAGCGAGTGAACACGGCTAAATATAACTCTTCGGCAACCTGTTTCGCATCCTTGAGTTGTTGAGTGCAACCGATCAGGTTATCGCCACTTGGTGCAAGCCACTTCGTAATCAACGGTCCATTCATCAGGAACAGCGCTTGTTTCGCCGACGATTCAAAACCGGCGGGACGTACTCCCGGCAACGCAAATATCTGGACAAATTGCGCAAGTTCTGTTTTCGTTGCCACATAAAGAGCGTCCTCCTGCCACAACGGGTGCTGAATCCGTCCAGGGCCGAATTTCGGATCGCTCTTCAAAAGAGCGGCTTCGACGCTCGCTCGACGAATTCGCGTCAGGCCGGTTGCCTCCATCACCGCACACGCGAGCTGTTCTGGTGACAATGGTTTCAACAATCCCACCGCGAACTCTTTGTCGGCCGGTGGCGAGCCCTCGGATTCAAGTCGGCTGCTACGCTGATAGGTCTCGGTCAGCGCGAGTTCCCGCAACATTCGTCGCAGGTCATACTTTGTTTCGAGCAGTTCGCTGGCCAATAGGTCAAGTAATTCCGGATGCGATGGCGGATTGGCCGCATGCCGCATATCCAACGGCTCGATGATTCCGCGTCCGATCATGAAAGACCAGATGCGATTGGCCAGATTGCGCCGGAAGTCGATATTGGCGGAATTCACCATCTGCCAGGCAAGTTGTTGACGCCGGCTGTAAACGGGAATTCCACGCACTTTGCCCGCCGGTTTCGCGATGTAGGCTTTTTCTGTGCCTTGCGGATCAACGATTTCGGGCAGATCCAGGATGCGCGGGTTCGTCTTCGCGGACTCGTTGGTAAAAACTGATGTAAACGTGACGACGCCTTCTGCTTTTTCTCCGATGACCGACTTCTTTGTTTTGGGATCCTTGAACAGGTAACTACGTCTGAAGAACGCTGACAAACCGTGGTAGTGCTGCTGATAATAATCGTCAATATTGGGATGGTTATGACACTGTGCACACTCTAAATCCACACCGAGAAAAATGCGTCCGATATCGCGAGTCAACAGATCGACATCCAGATCGCGATCGAGAAAGAATTTGGCCGCCGGTCGCAATTCAGCATCAGTGCCGTCGGCCGCCAGAATTTCGAGAAACAGCCGATCCAGTGGTTTGTTTACGAGAAACGACTGCCGCAGGTATTGTTGCCACTCGTCCGAGGTGACGTGCTTATCCGGCCGGCGTTCCATCAGCATCTCGTCAAAGTGGAATGCCATTCGTCGCGCGTGCTGAGGACTCGACAACAGCCGATCGATCAACTCGGCACGTTTTTCGATGTTCGAGCGAGAGTCTGCGAGAAACTGTCGTGTCGTTTCAACGCTGGGAATCGTCCCACAGAGATCCAAATAGAGACGGCGGAGATACTCAGCATCGGTTGCGACACCACTCGTCTTAGCATCTCGGACAGCGACTAGGCCATCGATTCGCTGGTGAAGTGCGGCAGGCGAATCGGCATCGGAAGCCCGGTCATTTGAAAACGCGCTGCCCGTCACGAACGCGACCGCAAGGAATGCGACAACAAATTGTTGTGTGTGATGGCTCATTCGGCTTGTTTGCAGGTCGAAACAAGAAAACATGGCAAGCAAACGAGTGCGAGGAGGGAATAGGAATTAAGGCGGGACTCAACCGAGCAGCTTTGGAAGACAAGTTATTCTATCCGCTCCATATTTATCTAACAAGAATTGATTGACGGTCAGCCAGTCTCGTCCGACATCGACCAAGTATATCGACCCAGTTAGGTTGATTTTGATGCGTCATACGGGATGCTGGAATAAACGGATATATTGTATTCGTCTTCGGCGGCAATCGCTTCGGGAACCCAGCGGATGCCCTTCAGCCAAGGCAGCGCAAAGTGATGTCCTTTCTTGGTGTCACGGAATTTGGCAACCCACGCAAGAGCACCAATAACCGAGATAATTCCAACAAGCGCTGCAACCTCCTCAAGATGGAAGTACGCGAAATACAGAAACGCGCCAAGCAACCCAAGTAGAAATATGTTTTTCGTGGTTCGCAGCGCTGCCGCTCGTGATTTGACTTTTGCAAAGTCGCTGTTGCAGTTCGTGCAGAGTAGCAGCGGAAACGTGACCGACTGCCATTGCTCTTCTGAGGCGCCTGTGAAAAGTTCCACGCCGGTGAGCGTGGGACGGATGCCGCCTTCATTTTGGACATGACGTTCAACCATGACATCGAATTGGATTGGAACTTGGCAAGTCGCACGTTCATTGCCACATCGGTGGCAGGTCCCGTCGAACGGCGGTTCACTCTTGGCGGTGGTCTTAATCACTTTGTTGAGCGGACTCAGGAGCGGATATTTGTCGCCGGAGAGTTCCTTAAGTTTCGATGTGTTGGGGACTGTCTGCGTGGCATTGCATCGCGTACACGCAACAGTCGTTCCGGCTTGGAACAGCTCCACGGCGACTTCTGTTTCCGCAATGGCATTCGACGTGATACATGTTTCGTGTTGTTTCCATGCAACGACGTATCAGGGAATCGGCCGGAATGCGGTCACTTTTCCGGTCGTCATGTTTTTGAAGTCGATCGTCATCCGTGTGACAAATCGCCCGTCGGCGTTTTGGTGCAGGATGGTGACGCGAGTTCCCTGGATCGATTCGACAATCGCCGTGTGGTCGGGTGTTCCCAGAAAGACGAACGAGTTGCCGTTTTGGAATCGCACGGAACGAAATTGCAGAATGTCTCCGGGCATCAAATGTTTCATCGTGACTTCACGCCCGAACGTGTAACCGATGGCTGTTTGGGCTCTGACAAATCTCAGAGCCTCGTTGCCCAGCGTCCAACATTCTCCGTTGCCGACTTTCTTTCCGAGTTGCGATCGGGCGAACTGTAAGACGCGTTGATTCAGTGCTGGAATTCTCCGCCCGTTAATGTTGGTCGCTGCTCCGGTGACTACCGGATTTCCTCCGGCAACTTTGATTGCTGGAGACTTCCCAGTAGTGTTCCCGTTTTTCGACGTCGATTTACGAGAACCATTCTTGGCGATCGCCGGACCGGCCAGCGCGACCGGCTTATTCATGAGCCGTTTGCGAAAGTCCATCAGTCCCAGCCGGACGGACGTTGATTTGCCGCGTTTGCGAATGTCGGCAGTCAGGATGATGTCGAAATCTTCCACCGTTTCGAATTGGCGAAACTGCCTGAATGAGATGGCCGAAGACGATTTCTTGGATGCCGCCAACTTGTCGACCGCGTCGGAAAAGACGAAGTTGATTGTTTCGGCCTTCAACACCTTCGCAATCGTAGCGCGAGTCGACTTGAGCAGTTGTGTGTCTGGACGTTGAGCCTTGCCGCGCGTCAGGTGCCGCACAACGACAAGGATCCGCGAGTACTCTTTCTGCTTCGTGAGTCGAGCGGCCTGCTGGATTGAAGTCGCGAGATTGTTCGCCGTCGCCGGCGCCTGCTTCGACTCAGGCTTCGTCTTATCTGGAAAAGCCAACAGCGCGGCGAGCAGAATTGAGGTCTTCACAATGTGCATGAGGCTTGATTGCTCTTCAGTGAGGCCCGCGAACTTCTATTGTCAGTATATTTCGTAACAGTCGTGACTGTCCACAAATTCCACGGATCTAACTGATTTGTGTCGTGAAAAGACTGTACTACCAGCTTAGGAACGGCACTGAATTAAAACCGGCATTCTTGGGGTCAGACGTTCAGATACGGGTTTAATTTCCGCGCCGTTTCTTACTCATCTTGCCCGCGCGGACTTGAGCGCTCTGGCAGAAGTATGCACACTGTGAGTTTTCGCCTCTGTCGCGGAACACGTTGGATGATCGTGTCGAAATCAGATACCGAGTCGCTCATCAGACACAGCCGACCGATCCTTTTGTGGTGCGTCGTTCTTTTCTGCCTGATGGCTTTCGAGGGACGCGGCGACGATCCGTTTATGTCCAACATTCGTCCCACCGAACCGCTATCGCCGGCCGAACAGCAGAAAACGTTTCGTGTGCCGGAAGGGTTCGAGGTCCAGCTCTTCGCTTCCGAACCCGACATTCAAAAGCCGATCAACATGGCCTTCGACGCGCGCGGACGTCTCTGGATCAGCGGGTCCGTCGAATATCCATTCGCGGCGAAACTCGAAAAGGGGCGAGACACAATCAAGGTGCTGGAGGACACCGACGCTGACGGACGAGCCGACAAGATCACGACGTTTGCTGACGGACTCAACATACCGATTGGACTTTACCCGTACAAAAACGGAGTCGTCGCTTACAGCATCCCGAATATCTACTTCCTGCAGGATACCGACGGAGACGGCCGGGCCCGACCGCCGCGAGGTGCTCTACGGACCGCTGGGCACGCCGATCGACGTGCATGGATTGCAGAACGCATTTCGTCGCGGCTTCGACGGGTGGCTCTACGTCTGTCATGGATTCAACAATGAAACCACGATCCAGGGTCGCGACGGCAGCCGGATCACTCTGCAGAGCGGCAACACGTACCGGATTCGGCTCGACGGTTCACGGGTTGAGCAATTCACCTGGGGCCAAGTCAATCCGTTCGGAATGGCCCGCACGCCACGCGGCGATCTGTTCACGGCCGACTGCCACAGCAAACCGCTCTCGCTGTTGTTGCGAGGCGGTTATTATCCGAGCTTTGGCAAACCGCCGCCTACGCGATGATCTCTTTGATGGGGTGGCCGTAGTCGATTTCCAATCGCTTGTGGCCGGGCACTTCCAGTCGGCGGGCGTCGAGGCCGAGTTGTTGCATGAGTGTGGCGTGGATGTCGGTGACGTAGTGCGGGTCTTCTTCGGCGTGAAAGCCGATCTCATCGGTCGCACCATGAACGATGCCGCCCTTGATGCCGCCGCCGGCCATCCAGACCGAGAAGCCAAACGGATGATGATCGCGGCCGTTGCCGCCCTGTGAACCCGGCGTGCGGCCAAACTCGGTCGCGAAGACGACGATTGTGTCGTCGAACAATCCTCGCTGCTTCAGGTCTTTCAACAGTCCGGCGACGGGTTGGTCCACTTGTGCCGCGAGGTTCGTGTGGTTGGACTTCAGGTTGCCGTGCGCGTCCCAGGCTCCGGCCGCTCCGCCGCCGTGCATGATCTTGATGAATCGAACGCCCTTTTCCACGAACCGTCGTGCCGCGAGCAGTTGCATTCCGAACGATTTCGTCTTCGCGTCGTTCAGCCCATAGAGCTGCTGGGTTGCCGCGGTTTCGTCGTCGAAGTTGATCACTTCGGGAACGGCGGTCTGCATGCGGAACGCCAACTCGTAAGACTTGATGCGGGCACGCAACGCCTCGTCTTCCGGACGCTGCACTGCCTTGAGCCGGTTTAACCGGTTGATCAGTTCGAATTGAAACTTCTGTTCTTCCCGCGACAGGTCAAGTTCCGGTTTGGCATAGGGCAGCGGGTTCTTGGGATCGACCTTCAACGTCACGGCGTCGTAGGCCGGACCTAGGTAATGTCCGTCGCGTTTGTTGAAGTACCGTGGCCCCATGGCGATGAATTGCGGCAGATTGTCGTTCAGTGAACCGAGTCCGTAACTGACCCACGCACCAATCGTTGGGAAGAGACCGTCGAGCATGTGGCGGCCCGAATGGAATTGGACCTGTGCCCCGTGATTGTCGTCGGTAGTCCACATCGATCGGACAATCGCAATGTCATCAACGCACTCGCCGATGTGCGGGAAAAAGTCGCTGACTTCGATGCCGCTCTGACCGTATTTCTTGAAGCCGACTTGCAGCGGATACAGCTTGTTCCGCTGAGTGTTCTGGTTGGTTGCGACAACACGCAGCTTCTTGAGTCGTTCGGGTTCCTGCACGTACTTCCATTGCGTTTCGGCAATCGTCTTGCCGGCAAATTTATTGAGCGCCGGTTTTGGATCGAAGCTTTCCACATGGCTGAAGCCGCCGCGCATGAAGAGCCAGATCACATTTTTCGCTTTGGGAGAAAAATGCGGCTTGCCATCGGGCGCAGTCCAGCCAGCGCCTTCCCCCGCACGGCCGTCGCGATCCAGCAATGCGGCGAGTGCGATGCCCGCGAGCCCCGTGCCGGTGTTGGCGAGAAACGCGCGGCGATGGAGCGGACGAGATCGGGAGACGGGGAGAATGGGAGACAAGGAGAGGGGGAGATGGGGTGCAGGATTCGATCGGGTGTCCATATCAGTCTCCACTGCAATCTTCCGCCCCGAAGGGGCCAAAACATATCAGCCCAGGGCAGAGCGAAGCGGCGTCAGCCGCAGAGCGCCGCCCTGGGTAGGGTATCGATTCAACGCGGTAGCCCTGAAAGGGCGACACAAACGGAGGCATCCGGCTAATCCCACACATATCGTTCATCGAATTCAATGCCGTGGCGTTTGAACAACACGCGCAACTCGTCCTGGAACGGCATTGTGCGATGTTGTTCTGCCTGTTTTCAATGTATTTTCTCACTTCCTCGACGTTCGATAGACTGACCGAAAACCCGGCGTATCCGGCCTGCCATTGAAAGTCTTTGTTGCCGGTGCCGTCGTTTCTCTTCATCCACTTCGAACTGCCCTTCTTGACTTCCTCAACAAGCTTCTTGAGGGCGTGATTCTTCGAGAGCGAAAACAAAGCGTGGACGTGATCTTCGACACCGCCAATGATGAGAGCAGGGCTTTCCCATTGTTTGAATATGCCGGCCTGGAATGCGAATAGGCCGTCGCGGACATCTTCCGGAATCCACGGCTTGCGATGTTTCGTGCTGTAGACAAGATGGATCAGGTTCTTGACAAGGGATTGTGACATTGTCTCGTGCGTCCGCGTCCGGTTTGTGTCGCCCTTTCAGGGCTTGCGTTTGTGATGGGCTCTTAACCCAGGGCGGCGCTCCGCGGCTGACGCCGATTCGCTCTGCCCTGGGCTGATATGTGGCTGCCCCTTCGGGGCGAAGATCTGTGTTTCACATCGAGTTCTCGTCCTAAGCTCTTGTTCCGATTTCGCCATCTCCCATTCTCCTTGTCTCCCGCTCTGCTTGTTCTCCTCTCGCTTCTACCGGATCGTGACAAAATCATTGTGGTTCAGCAGGGCGTGCACCAGATTCTCTCGCGCACGTAAAACCGGTTTGGCGTGGTTGCGTTTGGCGAGCGCCGTGGTGACCTGCTCGATCATTTCCCGGCAAACTGCCAGTTCTTCAGCGGTCGGCTGGACCAGCAACACGGTTTCGAAAGCCGTCTTGATGAACGTCTCGTCCGTCGCGTCACCGAGATCTTTTTGCAACCGAGCGGTGATCCGACGTGACATGGTCAACGCCAGCTTGCTGTTTGCCAGAGCCAGCGCCTGTTGCGGAATGATGCTCTCGCCGCGGCGGTAACAGCGAAGAATGTCGGCATCGTCAAACATCGCAACGAATCTGCCGCGGTCGTCCCGTGAATGAGTGAAGTAAAGGCTGCGGCGAAACACAGTGTCTTCCTTGGCAGGAGCGATCGTCGGCCCGCCGATGGTTGCATCCAGCACACCGGCCAGATGCAGCAGGCTGTCGCGGATCACCTGCGACTCCATCCGTATCGGGTTGCGCCGCCAATAGTATTGATTTCGCGGATCCGCCTTCCTCGTCGATTCGTCCGAGCCGAGCAGCATCGAACTCGCTTGATAGGCGCGCGAGGTGACGATCAGGCGGTGCAAGTGTTTCATGCTCCAACGACCGCGTCGTGGGAGGGCGAGGCTCCCGCCGAGCCGCTGACGGGTCTCTGAAGACGGCTCAGCAGGAGCTTCGCCCTCCCGCTCCGACTCCATGAACTCCACGGCTAGCCAGTCGAGCAGGACGTGTTGCGTCGGCTGTTTCGCACGGAGCCCGAAGTCCGAGACTGACTCGACCAACGGTTGGCCGAAGTGCCTTAGCCAGATATGGTTGACGGCGACGCGAGCTGTCAGCGGATTGTTCGGGCTGGCGATCCAGCGAGCCAGCGCCGTACGGCGGCCCGTGCTGACTTTCGCAAACGGCCCGCGACGCGAATCCTCTCCCGCCACGTATTCTCCGTAGCCATTCGCCGCCCTCAACGAAACACGCAGGGACGTGTATTTCTCGCCGGGTTGTGCGAGCCGCTTGCGCGACTTTTCCAGATTCGCCTGCGCCGTTGTCAGTTCCTTTTTGGCATTCGGTTTTGTCTTGCTATCTGCCATAGTGAGTTTTTGTTGGGCGCGAGCGACCGCCTCTTCGGCCTTGGCGACTTCGTACTTCCGCGCGGCGAGGACTGCTTGGCCGACCAGTTGCGGCAGATTCTCCGGCGGCGACAAGTTGAACTTCGCCACGTCCGCCGCGTGAGCCGTCCGCAACGCTGCGGGCCGGAATTCCACGGCGGCCAGCGTTTTTTTCGCGACGTCCACGGCGGCCTTCGCCTCGGCGATGGTGAGCGGTGCCTTGGCGGCGTCCACGCTGACCGATTCCTTGGCGGGAACCAAAGCTACGTTCGCGGGAAGTTCACGGATTTCCAATGAGTCAAACTCAACGACGGCGTCAAACGCGATCAGATCAAAGCGACCCGGCTCACGCTTTACCGGATACTGGTAGGCCACGGCGTGTTTTCCGTTGATGGCGACGTTGACCAATCGGTCCCGCACGGCAATCGTCAATTCGTACGGCTCGTTAAGATTGACGGGACGACTTTGAGCGCCTGCCGCCGGGTAAACGTAACCTGCACCAACGTTATAAATGACGTGCAACTTCGATCCGGGCGAAACGGCGCTGATGTAAACGTGTTTGTCGCGGCCATCAACTCGGTCGAAGCTCATGCCGACCGAACGCCATTTGTTGCCGCCAGTGATTTTGAACTTGAGGCGGGCCTCGAAGTCGGCCGGATGTTCGGTTCGTGTCCGTAGGTAGTACTGCGTGGCTCCCGTCTTTGATTGAACGAGCTTGCCATCGCTGTATTTCCACTCGCCGGGACCGGTTTTCCAGACGTCGGGGTTCGCCTGAGTGAAGTCGTCTTTCAGGAATAGCTTTCCTTTCGACGACACCGCCTTGTCCTCTTTCGCAGCAACGGCTGATGCGGCCTGCTCGGCGGCCGTCAATTGCTGTTTCGCCTTTTCCACTTCGGCTCGCGCGACTTTGATCGCCTTCTCGGCCACGCGCAAGTGATCTTCGAGCACGAACGGTTGCAGCGCCGGATTGGAGGCTTCGGGCGGTAACGGAACGGGCGTGATGTGCAATTTTTCATCATCCAACGCCAGGACGGCCGGCACGCCCGGTTGCAGGATGCGACTCTTGTCGGGGTCTTTCGCGTTGCCGCGGATGAAGAGGTACGTGGGTGCATCGGGATCGGCATCGAAGACACGCGGTAGGCCATCGTTTTTGAGGTTGGTTTCCCCGGACACCGGGTCCAGCCGCACCTGATGCGGTTCGAAGAACGCTCGCATGCGGTAGAACTCGGTCTGCGTGATCGGGTCGTACTTGTGGTCGTGACACTTCGTGCAGTTCATGGTCAGGCCGAGGAACGCCTTCGATGTGTGCTCGATCGTGTCATCCAGCCATGTGGTGCGGTTGAACAGAAAGTAGTTGCGCACGAGAAAGCCGGTGGCTCGCAGGGTGTCGGGATCGGTCGGCGCGATCTCGTCGCCGGCCAGCATCTCGACGATCATGTGATTGTACGGTTTGTCTTCGTTCAGAGATTCCATGATCCAGTCGCGCCACCGCCAGATGTGCTTCTGGCTGTAACGAACTTCCTTGCCCAAGCCGTACCAATCCGAGTAACGCCAGATGTCCATCCAGTGCCTTCCCCACCGCTCACCGTATTGCGGGCTGTCGAGCAGGTCGCGGACGACCTTTTCGTAAGAGGCCGTTGAATCATCTTTCAGAAACGCGTGCAACTGCTCGCGTGTCGGCGGCAGGCCAATCAGATCGAGATAGACGCGGCGCAAGAGGATATGTTTCTCGGCGGGTTTAACGGGAACCAAGCCCAACTCCTCGTGTCTAGCCGCCAGAAACGCATCGATGGGATTACGCGACCACTCCGCGTCTTTCACCTTAGGCACATCAGCCCGAACCGGTTTCTTGAAGGCCCAATGTTCGCGCGGATCGCTTGGAATCTCTTCTTGTGGCGATTCGGCTCCTTGATTGATCCACGTACGGATCAGCGCGATCTCCTCGGCCTTTAGTGCGCCGCCTTCTTCCGGCGGCGGCATCCGCTCGTCTTCGTCCGCCGTGATGCGCTCGATCAGCAAACTCGCATCGGCTTTGCCCGCGACAATCACTTCACCGCTGTCGCCACCTTTCAGCATCAGCGCCCGCGTTTCCAGCCGCAGTTCCGCCTTCTGCGTCAAAGCGCCGTGACACGAGTAACACTTCGCCGACAGGATCGGCTTGATCTGTTTCACGTAGTCCACTTTGTCGTCGGCAGACGCCGATCCGGCTGCACCGGCAAGCCAAACAAATGCGAACAAGAAGTATCGGTGGTTCATTGGGTGTTCGTTCCGACGACTGATGTCGTTCGTCCTTGACGTGTTTACAGAGTACTTGCTTGTTGGCGACAAAGGCAACTATCCTTTCTTGACGAGCTGGACGAAGCACAAACCCACGATCTGATATTGTATCTCCAAAGCGACGGACCAGTTGGATCGAGCATGGTGAATCGTAGCCGGATTCGGGGAGTCTGCGTGGTAGGTTGGTCTGATCTCGGAATTCTCGCCTCCTCGCCTACTTGGACTACTCCACTTTGTAGCGGGCGACTGAGCCTAACTCGTTTAACGGCAAGCCGAAGGAGTCCGCGTTCCAGTCCGGACACCGACGTCTTCGGCTTGCCGTTAAACGAGTGATTACAAGAACTTATGTCGAAGCCACGCCACAAAGTGGCGCTTTAGTACGACGAATTGACGGAGAAGA
>CAUZVF010000041.1:0-12767 GCA_963582955.1 Planctomycetota bacterium | reverse complement strand
CCCTTCCGCTTGCACGGTGAATGGCTCGTCACGCATGTAAACGACCGTGTCCGGTTTCTTCCCCAAGCTCCAACCTGTCACGTATTGGATCGGTTTGGGCAGCTTGCCGCGGTCGCCTTCCGGAGCACCGTCGACAACCCATTGATGAATCTGCTTTTTCTCTTCGTCGGACAAATTGCGGTCGTTGGCAAACGAACCGTGCTTCGGATTGGCGTGCCACGGCGGCATTCGGCGGTTTTCGACGACTTCGTCAATCGTCTCGGCCCAGCCGACGACCTCTTCGTATTCGGTCAATGAAAACGGAGCAATCTCGCCGGACCGGTGGCACTCCACGCACCGCTTCTGAAAGATGCGGGCGATCTGATTCGAGTATGTGACTTTGCCGTCTGACTTTGCTTTACGAACCCGTCCGATGTAACAGCCCAACGCTTCGGTTTCCGCTTGGCTGACTTTTTTGCCGGCCAGCAGTTCGGTCAGAGCAATCCGAAGATCGCGACGTTTGGGCTCATCCCGGATCAGCCCGACCAGATATTGATCGTCGATGCGGCCGCGGTAACGGATGTTGCGTTTCTGATCGAGCACAAATACTTCCGGAGTCCGGACTGCTCCGATTTCATCGGCGACGCGGTTGCCGAGGTCCTTCAGAACTGGGAACGGGATCTTATGAACGCGCGCGTGCGCGGCGATCTCGGTCATGGAATCTTGCCGGTTGGCGTTGATTCCCAGAAACTCGACGCCCCGGTCTTCAAACTCGGCCGCCAATTCGCCCAGCCGCGGCGAATATAATTTTGCCAGCGGGCATTCGGTGCCCAGGAACGCCAGCACGATCAACTTGCGGTCTTTCAAATCGTCGAGCGAATGTGATTTTCCTCGGTAATCCTTCAGAGTGAAGTTGGCGACCGGATCGCCGATGACCGATTTCTTTTCCGCCGCGCCGGTGTTGGACGCAACAGCTACCAAAATTGCGGCTGCGAGGAATCCTCGAATCGATACTTGCATGGTTTATCCCGATTTTTTCTGAACCAGAGGGTCTTTGTTTTCGACTTGCCAATCGTACAACATCTTTTTCAGCCGAGCGACGGTATTAGCAAGTTTCGGTTCCTTCGCCAGGTCTTTCAACTCGTGCGGATCGTTTTTCAGATTGAAGAGTTGAAACCGTTTGATTTTAGGATAGTGAATCAGCTTCCATTCGTCGGTGCGAATCATGCGTTGGGCGTCACGGAAATAGGCAATGGTATAAGGATACAGCGTCTTACCCGTTCCCGTCAGCACCGGTTTCAAACTTCGTCCTTGAACGGACTTTGGAATCGGGATGCCGGCGAAATCGCACGCCGTTGGGAACAGATCGCGCAGATAGCATTGCGCGTCACTGCGGACATCCTTTCGAATGCCGGGGCCGCTGATGATCATGGGCACTCCGATGGTGTGCTGATACATATTTTGCTTGCCGCGCAAACCGTGACTGCCGACCGCCAAGCCGTGGTCGCTGGAAAAGATCACGACGGTGTTTTCCAATTGGCGCGATTGTTTGAGTGACGCGATGATGCGTCCGATTTGAGCGTCCATGTGTGAGATCACGGCATAGTAAACCGCCAATTCTCCACGCGTTTCTTCCGGAGTCCGCGGCCAGCGAAACAGCCGCTCGTCTCGGCCGTTGGAATTGCCGTGGTCGAACGGATGCTCGGGCAGAAAATTCGCCGGGAGCGGCATCTTGGCGGCTGGGTAGGTCTTCTCGAAACCCGGCGGCAACAATAACGGATCGTGCGGAGCCGTAAACTTCACATGCAAGAAAAATGGCTTCTCTCGCTTGCGGCTGATGTACTCGATCGCCGCGTCAGCAAAGTCGCTGCTGATGTTGGCAGTCAGGCCGACGCCTTTCTTTGACAAGATTTTTCCGTCCGGCGAGCGAAACGCCCAACCGCGATAGCCGGTAACGGGGCGTCCGAACCAATCAAACGATGCGACCGCGAACCGTCCCGCACCGCCTCGATACAGTCCCACCGTGTCTTCATAACCCCGCTCGGTCGGCGAGCCATCGTTGTGCCACTTTCCGACATATCCGGTGTTGTATCCGGCTTGGCGCATTGTCTCGGCCCAGAGCGCCACGTCGCTGTTGATCTTACGGCCAAAATCAAACACGCCGTTCCGCAAGCCCGTGCATCCCGTCATGATTTCGGCACGGCTGGGGGTACAAATCGGATTCGGGCACACCGCGCGAGTCATCGATGTGCCAGACCGGACAAGTGCATCGAGATTCGGAGTTTGAATCAAATCGTTGCCAAGTGCATGGATCGTGTCAGGCCGCTGATCGTCGCTCAGCAAAAATAACACGTTGGGCCGTTTCGGGCCGGCGTCGGCAGCATGTCCCACCGAGATCAAGCCACCGATCAACAACGTTAAGCCGTGCCCAATGAGAGTCTTGAAATTCATGTTCTGCCCCTCTGCTCGGTGGCCTGTCAATTCGGACGATCAGTTTCCTCGTAGCCGCTGTTGGTTTTTTTTGCAATCAAGTTATCGGCGTGTGCCGTGGCCGCCTCGGAATTGTCGAACGATTTGAGCTTTGATTGGCCGTTGCTGCCGATGCGACTATAGCTGACAGTGACTTCTGTGTCATCGACGGTGATCTCCCAGAATTTGCTGGACTTTTCGTCGACGAACTCGAAGTATCGCGCGGCCTCGCCGGAAGAACCGGCTTTGACAGCGACGGATACCGATGCCTTTTTCGTTGCAGCGGGCTTCGGTGCTGTCGGAACTTCCGCCACCGCAATATCGGTTCGATGCGCGACGAACGATGGGAAGCGAGGGACGCGCTTGTCCGAGAATTCTTGATATCGAAACGTGATCGTGCTGCCGATTGCTGGCGGTGATGCGCGCTGTGCGTCTGAGAATCCCGTGCCGATGCGAATCTTTCGCTTGGCAAAGTTGACTTGGTTTCTGTTGAACGCGCTGGCTTCGTGAACTCGCAAGCCGTATTTGTAGACCAACAGCAGCAACGCACAGTCGCGAATCGAAGCGGCCTTCGCAGCTTTCAACAGCGCGGCGACTTGCTCTTGCTCCAGATAATCCGGCAATGTTTCGTCGTCGGTGATCATCGCCGGAATCTAGCTCGAAATGCGCTTTAGGGCTACTGCGCATTTCGGCCAAAGAGCGCACTTGGACAGGCACCGTCAACCCTGCCAACGACTTACGTCACGCCGATCAAAAGTTACTGCTCACTTGATTTTGTAACGATCGCCGAACTATTCGCATGTACCAAATTGCCAGGTAGGTCGCGTTTGACGGCGTTTACAGAAGCCCGTCGCCGTAGGAATATCTGGAACGCTGGCGAATACGATAAACTGCTCAACTTGCTCGGTCTACTAACCGTTTGACACGTTCAATAATCAGGGATAATATCGGGGTTACCGATGAATTGAGTGTCGGTTCGTCTGAACGGAATCTCCGGCAATCCGGATAATCCAAAATGTACTGACTCCATACAATTACAAGTTATGCGACTCACGTAATCTTCGTCCTTTCACAGACTGTAGAACACAAGAATAAACTTGATGGCGAAACGGAAAACGAAATCGACGAAACGAAAGAAGGTAGCCAAGAAGGCACGCCCGCAACCGACATATCAGGTCTTCGTTAGCCACGCGACAGCAGACAAGTGGATCGCAACCACATTCTGCGAAAAGATCGACGCGACTGGAGCAACTTCGTTTCGCGACGATCGTGACATCAACGGAGGCGATAGCATACCGGAGACGATTCGCACCCAAATCCAAGTGTCCCGCGAACTGGTGGTGTTGCTTACGCCTGATTCGATAGAACGCCCTTGGGTTTTGCTCGAAGTTGGGGCCGCATGGGGACGAAGAAAGGACTATCGCATTGTTCCCGTGCTTTGCCATGTCTCATTCGATGCAATCCCGGATATAATCGAAGGAAAGAAGGCGTTTCACATTAACGAATTTGACAAGTACCTAACCGAATTGAAACGCCGGGTGAAAAAGTAATGTCCACAGCAACTCCAACTTACGACGTATTCGTTTCGCACGGCTCGCGCGATCGAGAACTCGCGGCTGACGTTGCCGACCGCCTAAAGGCCGAAGGCCTGCAACCGTTCCACGACGCTAGTGTTCCGGTTGGCAAAGAGATAAGCAAGGCGATTTGGGACGCACTCGCAGAATGCCATGCGTTTATCGTAATTGTCTCTCCTGAATCCACACCCGACGCAATGGGTATGGTTGAATTGGGTGCTGCAACAGCATGGAACAAACCGATCTACGTGGTTTTGAATGGCCCTGCTTCATCCCGGTTGCCCGAGGCACTTCAGACCTACCAAGCTTATCCTCGCAATCGTATCGATGAGGTTTTGACCCAAATTCGGCACAACTTCGAACCGATCACGGACGATGATCGCAAAGTGCTTTCAGACACCTACCGTGATGTCGGCGAATCAGCAGATCAACTCAGTCAATCGCCGCGTGCGCTGCAAAAACTCGTTAAACAGTTCAACGCAACAACTAAGAAACAACTTTCCGGCACACGGCTTCTATCCGAGCTATTGCGTATGCGAAAACAGTCCAGGCTTCCACGCCTTGGCACACGACGTCGCATAACAAAGCGTTGAACCGGAGTCGCGAATCCGGCGAAATCTGAATTCAGCGTCAACCGTCGCGACCCGGTTAACGCAAACGTTATGCTCTCTCAATATCACCAACGGACATTCCAATGACAAGACCGTTTGACCCATCTCAAGGCCCAAGTCTCGATGAGCCGAGTCCCAAATCCGTGATGGCATCGGAAAAAGGGGATAGTCTTTTGAACCACATTGTCGTCGCCGTCTGCCTGTTCGGCCTCCTGGCAACTGTCACCCACGGGCAGAACAAACCGGCAGAAAAGAAGAACTCGGCTCAAAAGCAGGACAAAAAGGCCGACGTGGTCTTCAAGACGACGAAGGACAATTTCAGTTACGAAGCGGGATTGACCTTCGGCCGCAGCCTCGAGCGTAACGGCGTGGAACTCAATGTCGATCTGCTGGTCGAAGGTCTGATCGACGGGTTGAATAAGGCCGAGCCGAAGCTGTCTGCCAAAGAATTGCGCAAAGCGAGAATTGCCTACTCGAAAGCTTACCTGGAAAACATCAAGAAAGTCGGCGCGGCCTATCTGGCCAAGAACAAGACTCAGAAGGGCGTCGTCACCACAAAAAGCGGCCTGCAATACAAGATTCTCAAAGCCGGCACGGGGAAATCACCCAAGAGGACCGACACGGTCAAGATACGCTATTTCGGCACGTTGACCAACGGCACCCCATTCGACACTTTGCACCGTAACCGGCCCCGCACGACCCCCGTCACGGATCGCCTTGCGATCAAAGGCTGGACTGAAGCCCTGCAGTTGATGAAAGTCGGTGCGAAATGGAAACTGTTCATCCCGTCACACCTCGCCTGGGGCGAGCACCCGATTTACTCAAACGTCGGCCCCAACGAAGTGCTCTTGTTCGAGATTGAGTTGCTGGAAATCGTGAAATGACGATATCGGAGACGTCCGCTAGGAATACGGCATAACCAGGCGTTCGACCGGACGGTGAATAGCACCGGTCCTGATGGCAGCGCTTTTCGCGCCGCCGGTCAACTCAATCGTTGAATGCATCGCGTATCGGTCGAACTGCGCCATTGCCGAAGTGCGCCATTGGCAAAGTGCGCTTTTTGGGCATACCGCGCACTACGACGGTTCCCTGCAACCCTGCCAACGACTTACGTCACGCCGATCGAAAGTTACTGCGCACTTGATTTTGTAACGATCGCCGAACTATTCGCATGTACCATATTGCCAGGTAGGTCGCGTTTGACTGCGTTTACAGAAGCCCGTCGCCGCAGGAATATCTGGAACGCTGGCGAATACGATCAACTGCTCAACTTGCTCGGTCAACTAACCGTTTGACGCGTTCAATAATTAGGGATACTATCGGGGTTACCGATGAATTGAGTGTCAGATTGCCTGAACGGAATCTCCGGAAATCCGGATAATCCAAAATGTACTGACTCCATACAATTACAAGTTATGCCGCTTAACTTTCCATATTTCTACGTCGCCATGTCACGCCACTTGGATAATCAACTGTTTCGCGAAGCGAGAAGGGCGGCAAGTTCGCTGTCTGCAGTTGAGAAACTGATTGCCGCCGGAGCGGACGTCAACCGGAAAGGCAAATACGGTAACACACCGCTATGGGAGGCTGCATTTCACGGTCACACCGAAATTGCCGTGGCACTGTTGGATGCCGGGGCGGATCATTCTATCTATTCGGACGATGGATCTGGACCACTCTACTGGGCCGCTGCAGGCGGTCACGAAGCAATTGTTGAAATACTGATTGATCGGGGCGCAGATCCAAACGCACTTGGTTGTGGTGGAACGTCACCCCTAAACCGCGCGATTGGCGTGGGGAACCGACGAAGTGTCGAAATGCTGGTCAATGCTGGGGCTAATATGGACCATCGCTACTTCGACCAAACCACGCCAGAATATGCAGAATGGAAGCGTCAACCTGAACTTGCAGAATACTTACGAAGATCACGACGACGGAAACAACAGTCGATAGAACACTGATGGATGCCAAGGCAACCCGGTGATTTTAGGCGTTGGCTGAAATAGAAGAATGTGGCGACGGTTGCTCATAATCCTCACGATCGGTGCCGTAGCGGGAATCTTTGTGATTCCGCTCAACCCGGTGAATGGCAAACTCCTGAAACTAGCTTGGTTGGCTTCGATCGGATGTGCTTGGGCTGGTCTTCTCCTGTTCTCGTGGCGGCGAAAACCACTGAGGATCACCGTGCTGTTGATTCCTGTGATTGTGGCGATTCCATTCGTGCTACCAGCGAAGAAAATAGACCGCGAGGAATTGAGAGAAGAATACGTCCGACGGATGACCGCCTTGGAGGGTACGAAATACCACTGGGGAGGTGAGAGTTCCCGAGGAATCGACTGCTCTGGCCTACCCCGGCGAGCGCTGCGTGACGCTTTGCTGTCATACGGGTTGAGGCATGGAGACGGCGGCACACTCCGGATGTATGTTGAACAATGGTGGTTCGATGCAAGCGCCAGGGCATTGGGAGCTGGATACCGTGGGTACACCGTACCCCTCGGTCTAAAAGGAACGATCAAGGAGATGGACTATTCGGATCTAGCGCCTGGTGATTTAGCGGTCACGACCAATGGCGCCCACATTCTAGCATTCGCTGGAGACGGCAAATGGGTTCAAGCTGATCCCGGAATTGGTTCGGTGGCGACACTTGACGGAAAGTCTGAAGAGAATGGCTGGTTCCAAACTCCCGTGACCACACACCGATGGGCCATTCTCCACCAAGAATGAACAACAGCCAACAAGGCGCAGCACGCGAGCAGCACAACGCTGGCTTTGTTCCGCGAGGGCCGTCCTTTTGCGGTCGCCGCAACGCTGCCGCGTGTGCTACGACGTTATTGAATGCATCGCGTATTGGTCCAACTGCGCCTTTGGCTTAGTGCGCTTTTTAGTCATACCGCGCACTACGACGGTTCCCTTCAACCCTGCCAACGACTTACGTCACGCCGATCGAAACCTACTGCGCGTTTGAATTTCTAACGTCGAAATCGGACGTAGGTCGCGTTTGACTGCGTTTATAGAAGCCCGTCGCCGCAGGAATATCTGGAACGCTGGCGAATACGATAAACTGCTCAACTTGCTCCGGTCTACTAACCGTTTGACACGTTCAATAATCAGGGATACTATCGGGATTACCGATGAATTGAGTGTTCGGTTTGCCTGAACGGAATCTCCGGAACTCCGGATAATCCAAAATGTACTGACTCCATACAATTACAAGTTCGGCGGCTCAGTCTGGTAAGGAACTTCTCGGGGTGGTACCTAATGGCCACTGTTGCACGAAACGGTCGTGGAGTGCAGATTCTGGGGGTCTCGCTGGCGTTGTTAAACCTGGTATTGTGGTTTTGCATACCGGCGATCCGCGCGTACATCGACGAAACGACTGGTAGATGGTCAAACGCGCACAATCCCCTGATTTTGAGCGGAGTGCAAGAGTTGCTTGTCTACTTCGACCCCTGGCTCGCCCGTGGAGTCTTCCCGGTCATCTACACACTCGGGTTCGCGGCGATCCCATTCCTCAAGAAGGCGAGCGGGGTCCAAACAGGCTCACGGCCAGGCCGAGCGTACTGGTTTGTCCTTTCACTCCTCCTGATTGGCTTGGAGATGGTCTGGCTTGTCTTGATCGCGGTGGGTGTCTTGCTTCGCGGTCCGAACTGGAACATCTTTTGGCCTGGGGAACCTTGGGATCTGCAAAAGGTTGTACCACTAAACATGGTCGATCTGTCCGATTACTTCTGGCTGAGGTGGATGGGTCGTCCGATGGAAAGTATGCCTTGGACATTGCGGGAACTCCCAGGCTTTGTGCTTGTCGGTAGCTACCTACTGGCTGGAAGTATCATCGCCTATGGCTTATTCCGGGTAGGGCAGCGCGTGACCCCCTACTGGCGCTGGGCCGTTCTGGTGCTGTTAGTACAGTTCGCGGCCCTGGTGCCGATCAAAATGGCCTTGCGCTGGGCATTCAACCTCAGGTACTGGATCTGCATACCGGAGTATTTCTGTAATGTATAGCTCCGTTGGTGCGCGAAGCATCGCCGAACCAGGCGCTGCACCAGACCGGGGCCGCCCTACTGGTTTCGCGCGGCATCCCGGTGTTGCAGGCGGCCCCGGCAGGTGAGCTTGGTCGTTATTGAATGCATCGCGTATTGGCCAATTGCGCCTTTGGCTTAGTGCGCTTTTTTTTCATACCGCGCACTACGACGGTTCCCTTCAACCCTGCCAACGACTTACGTCACGCCGATCGAAACCCACTGCGCGTTTGAATTTCCGTGGGACGAATCGTTTAACGGCAAGGCGTCGGCGGTAGTGGAAAAGTGGAAACGCAGGCGCCTTCGGCTTACCGTTAAACGACAGCGCCCGCGTATAATGTACGCATGGCCGAAACTCTGCAGGACGTAAGGTTTCGCGCCCGAACCCTGCATTTCCGCCAAAGCCTAGGACTTTCAGCGAGCCGTACGACTTGATTTGCGGTGTTCATAAAGCACCGCGCCGCGTTCGTCGTGAAACCGGAACTCAAGGGTTGCAGGGCGGTTGTTGCTCGCCGGAGTCACTTCGATCCACAGGAATCCTCCCGAAGGAGATTTTTGTGCATACACCTGTTTAATCAAGCCCTTCGGGTCGGTACTCTTCGGATCGCCCGGTTTCCGGCCGGGGCGCGAATTGGCATCGACGAGTGCTCCGCACGAGAATTCTTCCAGACCCGCCGGGTGGATCGAGTGATACTGCCAGTGACGATCTCCGCAAACGAGGTAGAAGCTGTCGGCGATCCCCGTCTGCTTGAGCCACGCAAAGAACTCATCTCGCTCGTGGCGGAAGCCGCCGAAGTTGGTGTGGTTGTCGCTCTTGCGAGCGTCGTCGGGCCCGATCATGGGGTTTGGCGAAATCAACAGTTTGAATGTGGCATCGCTTTCGGCCAACGTGCGTTTCAGCCAGGCCTTCTGAACATGACCCCAGATACTTTTGTTCGGGCCGTCCGGCATCGCATTCGGACTCCGGTACATGCGGTTTTCGGGAAACCAGATTTGCAGGTCGCGGTTGACGCGAAGCGTGCGGTACGTCTTGGCGTCAACGTCGTCGGCAGGCGCGACCGGGAGCTGTTCGAGCATCATTCGCCGGCCGGTTTCAGGTGAGGGAAGGTGGTCGCCGGTGTTGTCACCATCGTCAATGCGGTAGTCGTGGTCGTCGATCATCCAGTAAGTTGGGACTGCGGCGAAAAGGTCACGGTAACGCGGCTGGACGAACTGTTCGTGCCACTTCTGCCGCAGTTCAGGAACCGTTCGCGCCCGCGGCTTCTTCGGCGTGTCGTAATAGACGTTGTCGCCGGTGCCGACGAAGAAGTTTGGTTTCAGTCTGAGAATGGTGTCGAGGGCGGGATATCCCAAATGCTTGTCGGGACCAGAATAAGGACGCGGCAATTCGGTGTTGTTGTGAAGCAAGTGAGTCTTGCGGTCGATACGGCCGTCTCCGTGGAACTTGGCGTAATTCATGCCGGTGACAACGACAAAGCGAACCGGATCCGACGAAGTGGCACCGGGATGCGTGTGAAACCTCGCGGTCGGTCCGGGTCGTAGCTGCTTGGCGCTCGTGCCGATCTGCGTCCGCACGGTGTATCGCGTTGCGGGCTTGAGACTTGTGAACTCGGCGCGGGCAATGAAGTCGCGGCTAGCGTTTACCTCGACGGTCTGCGCGCCAAGTTTCTTACCGCCTTCCGATTCCAAATCAAACCTGACGACGCCCGCAGCGCCCAGCACGTCGCCTTTAACGAGTTGGTCGGTTTGCGTCAGACGCACTTGTGCCAGCGCGCTGGTCGACGTCACTTCGCCAACCATGATCCCCATTCCGGCCCGCGGAGTCTGTATCGCAAATCCGTCACGAGTTTTGCCGCGGTGATTGATTAGCGGCTTGGCATCTTCAACCTTTCCCAATGGCCGACAGCCGGGACCGATCCCTTTGACGCCGAGGTCGTCGTTTGTCTGATCGGCAAGGTCTCGAAGCCGGGCGACGACGGCGGCCTGATCCTTCGCGACGTTTTTCGATTCGGCAATGTCCTGATCGAGGTTGTAGAGTTCCCCCTTGGCCAGATGCAGCTTCCAGGGTCCGCTGCGGACGGCTCGCAAATTCAGGCCGCGATAGAAGTAAAACGTTTCGTGAGGCGACTTCGCGTCGGCGTCGCCAGCGAGGATCGGCCAAATGTCGCCGCCGTCGAGCTTGCGGTCCGTCGGCAGCTTGCCGCCTGCGAGTTTTGTCAGAGTTGGCAGGATATCCATCATGCTCGTAACGGCGTCGGTTTCGGTATCGGCGGGAATCCGACCGGGCCACCAGGCAATCGTGGGCACGCGCATGCCGCCTTCGAATGTGCTGGCCTTGCCGCCCCGTAGCGGAGTATTGATGGCTCCGTGACGGGGCGCTCCGCCATTGTCCGACGTGAAAATCACCAGCGTGTTTTTATCCAGACCGAGCTGACGCAGTGTTTCGAAGATTTGGCCCACGCTCCAATCCAATTCTTCGACCCAATCGCCAAACAGGCCGTGTTTCGATTTTCCCTGAAAGGCTTTGCCAGGATACAGCGGGAAATGCACGGCGGAATGCGGCAAGTACAGAAAGAACGGTTCATCGCGGTGGTCCCACAGAAACTTAACCGCTTCTTGCGTGTACCTCTCGACGAGTGCCTGTTGATCGACTGGCAGCATGCGCTGCAACACTGTTTCGTTCCGCAACAGCGGCAACGGCGGCTGGCTGTTTCTCCTGGCCTTTCGCAGCGGCGCGCCGAGGTTGCTCTTGACGCCGTCGTCCGCCGGTCCCATGTCATTCGAATACGGCAACCCGTAGTAATAATCAAAGCCCTGCCGCGTCGGCAGAAACTCCGGCTGGTCACCCAAGTGCCACTTGCCAATGACGCCGGTGGCGTATCCTTGCTCCTTGAGCAACTCGGCGATCGTCACTTCTTCGGGAGCCAGCCCGACCGCGTTGCCGGGAAACAGCACGTGCGGGATCGGCAGGGCTCGCTTGGGATAACACCCCGTCATGAGCGACGCCCGCGACGGCGAACAAACCGGCGCTGCGTAAAAGCAAGCCAACTTTCGCCCTTCCTTGGCCATGCGATCCAGATTCGGAGTTCGATTGAGCTTCGAGCCGAATGGTCCGATATCTCCGTATCCAAGATCATCAATGTTGATGACAATAAAATTCGGCTTCTCCCGCGGTGCAGCGTCCGCCACCCGCGCCGCGAACGCGAACAGAGAAAGCAGCAAAGCGATCAGCGGTCTTTTCCAATTATTGTTCATGATTGATTCCTGTTCTCTCCTGATGCGCACGGTGCCCGGTGCTCTCACCGCGTTGTTCCGTATGCAGATTTGAGTTTTTTGCACAGAACTGAGCGACCATGTTGTTACAACTTTTGCTGATCACAAATAGAATGATCTGCCGCTCACGACAACACAATGGAGGTAAGACAAAATGCTCAGACTCGGCCGATCTTTGAGATCGGGTTGACTGACTGCGCTTCCACTTCGCGCTGGATTGCAAATGTTGCTTTCGTGTTGCAATCGCGATGCAACTGAGTCCGCTTGATCGCTCGATGCTCGAATTCGTGGACGTCGGGCAACGCAGCGGCACTCAGCAGTCTCAAGTAGGCTTTTGGCAGAGCGTCCCACAATTCGGGAATCGATTCCTCACGCACGCCTTCCGGCGGCTTAACCTGCATCGAGTCCGTGAATCGAAACGACAACCGCCAGTCATCCAACGTGAATCGTGTGCTTGAACCAAACAGGATTTGGTGTAAGAGGGAGCATTTTGAGAACTGTCCCTGTTTCCCTTTTGTTACGGAAGTGTCTTCCACCGAGTAATGAATCAAAGCATTCGCGGCCGTGACGGCATTGCGATCGGGCGAGTTGCCGTAAGTAGCGCCATGTCGATCGGCGGACGTAGTTCTGCGTCACACGGCTGAAGATGGTCGTGTTGCGTTCCACACCGTCGTACCCGGATTTGAGCTTTGCGACCGTACTCGTCAATGTCCGAGCCTGCCTTGCAATCCGATGTGCGAGCCAGCCAAACATGACCGGGGCATGCCGCAGCGTCGCCCGCTTCAGGATGCTCTTGACGTATCGCCACAAATAGGGTGTGGGGAATTGTGTGGCACGTTTTT
>CAUZVF010000040.1:0-12823 GCA_963582955.1 Planctomycetota bacterium | reverse complement strand
CTCGAACGGTTTAGCTGCGGCACGATGACGTTGACCGGCGTGATGGCTCCGTTGTATGCTCCGCGCCGCTCGGTGGCACATGTTTGCCGCGAAATCGGACTCGAATGCGACAGTTAACCAAATTCATCAGCGTTTGCATGGTACTCGCGACAATCGGCTGTGCGAGTGGCAGAAAGTGGACCAAACCCACGATTACTGCTGCTCGGCCAAACAGTGGTTTTGACTTCCGAATCCGTGGTTTACTCTTGAGTAGACGCCATAAACCGGTTGTTCGAATAGACGTTTGGTCGTTCACAAAAGAGTCTAAATTGTGGGAACTGGAAACGGCTAACCATTCGAAAGCTCCGCCGACCAACTCGAAACTGGTTTACGGCAACGTGCCATCGACAATGGAACAAACCTTTCCTTCTTCCGATGAGCCTCCGAGAAGAATCGATGAAGGTGAATCCATTATTGTTAGAATTGAATACATTGATGATGTCTTCATCGCGCCAGGATCAGGTAGGGATGCGAAACTGTTTCGCAAGACCCAGAAGGGCTTCGTCATCATGCCGGTGGACCCAGAAGACGTGGACCGGCTAATCAATGCTTGGCAGGATCCAGAATGGGCACAAAGATATGAGGAATGGATCAACGAGTAGCGGGTGGCACTGAATTATTGGCAATCAGTGTTGAGCAACAAAAGGCACTTGTTTGGTCTGGAATCCTGAGACGGTTGAATCAAGGCATTTTGTGCCGACGGCACTCCATTTGCCATGCGGGCAGCACGTCTTTGCAGAAGGCGTGTGCCGCAGGCACGGGAAATCGCTCTTGTGGGTTCTTATAACATTCATCAATTGTCCAAGCAAATGACCGAGGCGGTTGATTTCATTCGACAACAATGGAACGGCACACCGTGCGCTGGGCTGGTACTTGGCAGCGGGCTTGGAAAACTCTGCGACGCGATCGAAATCGAAGCGGCAATCGACTATTCGACGATCCCGCATTTTGCACGGACCACGGCAATGGGACACGTCGGCCGGCTTGTTTGCGGCAACTTGGAAGGTGTTCCGGTCATCGCAATGAATGGCCGATTTCACTTTTATGAAGGTCACGCAATGCGGCAAGTCACATTCCCCATGCGACTGATGGGGGCGTTGGGAATCGACTTGGCAATCGTGACGAACGCGGCTGGCGGCGTGAATCGGCAGTATGCGACCGGCGATGTCGTCGTCATCGAAGACCACATTAACTTGATGTGCGGCAATCCGCTGACCGGAACCAACGACGATTCGTTGGGGCCAAGATTTCCAGATATGAGCCAACCTTATGACCTTGTTTTGATGGCCCGAGCACTGACGATTGCTCGATTACACCATATCATTGCGCATCGGGGAGTTTATGCGGCGGTTGCGGGACCGAACTACGAAACTCGCGCGGAGTATCGGTTGTTGCGCCGTTTGGGCGCTGACGTCGTCGGCATGTCGACCGTGCCGGAAGCCATCGTCGCGGCTCACGCGGGAATCCGCGTTTTGGGATTGTCGACGGTCACGAACGTGTCGAATCCCGATGCGCTCAAGCCAACGGATGGTGAATCAGTTCTCGATGCGTCACGTCTGGCAGAACCACGAGTCCGAAAGATTATTTGCGGTATCCTGGAAAAAGAAGCCAACCGTCTTGCAAGCGAGTAATCATGCCCGACGAACCCAGCGATGTCGAACAGCCATACGAAATCGACTCGTTGAATCCATCGACGATCATCGCCAAGAAACGCGACGGCGGTGCGTTGACTCATGGAGAATTGGCCTCGGTCATCGAACGTTACGTCAGCGGTGAAATTGCCGATTATCAAATGTCGGCGTTAGCGATGGCGATCTACCTGCGTGGCATGGATGCCGCGGAAACGGATTCGTTGACCGAATTGATGTTGAATTCTGGAACAACCTTGCCACGGCCATCGCAGCTTGTTCGCGTCGACAAGCATTCGACAGGCGGCATCGGAGACAAAGTCTCGCTGATCCTCGCGCCGTTGCTTGCATGTTGCGGGCTGCAAGTTCCGATGATCTCGGGACGCGGACTCGGACCAACCGGCGGCACGTTGGACAAATTAGAATCGATTCCCGGATTTCGAACCGACCTCAGCATCGACGAGATCACGAATCAGACCGAACGCATTGGCTGCGTCATTACGGGAGCGACCACAGACCTTGTTCCAGCCGACCGAAAGCTGTACGCACTCCGGGACGCGACTGCGACGGTCTCGTCAATTCCGCTGATCACGGCCAGCATCATGAGCAAGAAGCTGGCCGAGCAACTCGATGCACTGGTTCTGGACGTCAAGGTCGGGTCGGGTGCGTTCATGAAATCCATCGACGACGCGAGAGCATTGGCGACATCGATGGTCGCCGTCGGTAGGAACATGGGAGTCACGACAACGGCACTCCTGACCGACATGAATCAGCCTTTGGGACGCATGGCCGGCAACGCCGTCGAAGTTCAAGAATCGATCGAAACGCTCGCCGGCGATGGCCCTGACGATCTCGTCGAACTGACCGTGCGGCTGGCTGCGGAATTATTGATTTCGACGAATCGTGAAGCTGATCTCGCAGCCGCCGACAAGACGTTGAAGGACCATCTTGACTCTGGCCGCGCCCGCGAAAGGTTCGACGACATGGTGCGTGATCAAGGAGGTGACCCGAGTGCCTCGCTCGAAGTCGCGCCGGCATCCGAGATCGAATGCGAGCAATCGGGATACGTCAGAGATATCGATACCGAGGCTCTTGGATTGGCGATCATTGAAATGGGCGGCGGCCGCAAGAAAACGACCGACCGGATTGATCACTCGGTCGGAATCGAAATGTTGGTACGAATCGGCGACGCCGTTGCGATCGGGCAGCCGCTGATCCGTGTATTTGCACAACGAGAAATGCTGCCGCGTGTCGAATCGCAATTACGGGATGCCGTCGGCGTTGGCACGGAATCCGTCGCCCGTCGGTTACTTGTTATCGACCGGATTTCCGGTTAGATTTGCGCGGTTTACGACTGATCGGGCCAGAGAAATGACAGCATTCACGGAAACATTGAAAAGACGTTTGATCGACCAGGCGCTCGCGGTTCGAGCGAACGCACATGCCAAGTACTCCGGTTTTCAAGTCGGGGCCGCCGTCCTCACGCAGAGCGGAGCTATTTTTTCGGGTGCGAATGTTGAAAACGTGTCGTTTGGCCTGACGATTTGCGCGGAACGAGTCGCCATTTCGAGCGCGGTCACCGCCGGTCACAAGGACTTCGTCGCCATGGTCATCGCATCAGCCGGGGGTGGAACTCCTTGTGGAGCGTGCCGGCAATTCGCTGCGGAATTCTGCGATGACTTACCTGTACTTCTCGTCGATGCCGACAACCCGACGGAAATCAAAGAGCACACGCTCTCGGCGCTGTTACCCGACGCTTTTAAGTGCGATCGGTAGACCTGTACCTCACGGTTCTGAATCGTAGGGTGCTGTCAAGCGGCTGTCAAGCGGGCACTCTGGATGCCGGTGCGTCCGCGCCGACTGCTGCAAATCGACAACATCTCTTCACCTGAGTTTGCTCTGCCCGCGCAGGTGCACCAGCGTTGGGGCGGTCGGCTTGACAACGGCCTACGATAAACCGCAACTGTTCAAATCAACTCACGCATTGGTCGCTCGTTATCTTCGACGAGATACTGCGGCCGGCCGTTCAGGTCATCGATGGTCGTGATGTTCGTGTCGATTCCCAAATTGTGGTACAGCGTCGCGAAGATTTCTGGGAATGCGACGGGGCGTGAAACGGCTTCACCGGCAAGTCGGTCGGTCGAACCGATGACTTGTCCGGTTTTCATACCGCCTCCGGCCATCAAGGCGCAGTTGACCCGAGGCCAGTGATCGCGTCCGACCTGCTTGCTGATTTTCGGTGTCCGGCCGAACTCGCCCCAGATCAGCACGGTGCAGTCCTTGTCGAGACCGCGCGCGTGCAAATCATCGACCAGCGCACTGACGCAATTGTCGAAGATCGGAAAATCCTCAGCCTCGCGATTGAAGATCGTGTCATAGCTGCCGCCGTGCCAGTCCCACTTGCTGTAATTCAGCGTGACGACTCGCGCGCCGGCTTCGATCAAACGACGAGCGACGAGCATACTTTGGGGAACTCGCGGCGCTCCGTTGCCATCGATGAATTTCGTGTTGTCACCCGTGCCATATCGTTCGACAGTCCGCGGGTCTTCTTTTGACAAATCCAAAGCATCGGCGAGTTTCGACGACGTCAGCACTCCCATTGCCTGTTCGGTGAAAACATCCATGCCGTTCATCATGCCGCTCGCGTCGGCTTCACGTCGGAATCGGTCGACACTCTTCAACAAGTTCTTGCGGTCGAAGAGCCGTTCGGGAGTCACTCCGTTCAAAACCATGTCGTCCTTCGTTGGACCCATTGGGCGAAACGGCTCGTAGGATGTGCCGAGGAATCCCGGTCCCGGTTCGTTGTACGGGCCGTGAGTGCATTGGTAGCACAGGCTGACAAATGGCGGCGCGGCCTTGTGTGCGGCTCCCTGAGTCTTCGCCACGGTCGAGCCAAACTGCGGCCAACCGCCTGACGGCTTCGGTTTGCGAGGATGATGTCCGTTGAAACACTGAATGGCGTCGTGACCGGGTTGCGATCCGACGATCGAACGGATGGGCACAAACTTGTCCATCATCTGGGCCAGCTTGGGAAATGCTTCGCAGATTTCGATACCCGGCACATTCGTCGGAATCGGCTGCCACGGTCCGGCGACTTCCCGCGGAGCGTTTGGCTTCAGGTCGAACATGTCCTGATGTGGCGGTCCGCCAACCAGATAAATCATGATCACGGACTTGTTCGAATTTCGAATACCGTTCTCAGATTCCGCACGGAGCAAACTTGGCAGCGTCAGCCCGGCCATCCCCAAGCTGCCGATCGTCAGGAAATTTCGCCGACTCATTCCATCACAAAAACGGGAATTCCTGTCCGCGCGACCAACGAGACTTAACATACCGTCTGCTTTCTATTGCGTGATCGGAAGCATTCTGTTCGCACCGTCCATGACGTATCAACGAGCGTTGATTCTAACATCGTCGCAATCAAGTCCGCAACACGAGTCAAACGACGCGCTGGGATCGCGGGATCGTTTGAGCTCGACGTTCATGTCACGCAGAATCCGATTCGGATATACTCGAACGACAACATACGAATCGAGTCGGTCTTGGAAAAAGGTGAGATGGGATGAATTCGTGCGGCCGTCAAAGAATCTTGAATGGTTTCGTGCTCGCACCCCTGATCTGGGCGCTGGGATTTTCAACCTCGAATGCCGCTGATTGGCCGATGTGGAGAAACAACGTTTCTCGCGGCGGTCACACTGGTGAGCAACTTCCCGACAAGCTGCATCTGCAATGGTCGCGCCAGTTGCCGCGAACGCGAATGGCTTGGCCAAACGAATCGCGGTTGCACTTCGATGCATCGTACGAGCCGATCGTCGTCGGTCGGCAAATGTTTGTTGGCTCGCCAAACGACGGGAGTATCGCGGCGTTCGACACACGCACCGGAAAGGAAAACTGGCGATTCTTCACGGACGGCCCAGTGCGGCTCGCAGCAGTCGGCACCAAGGATCGGGTCTATTTTGGTTCGGACGACGGATATCTTTACTGCGTCAATACTCAAACCGGTTCATTGCAATGGAAAGTCCGCGGGTCGACGGACGATCGCGCGGAATATTTGCATCTGGGAAACGCCCGGCTGGTTTCGTATTGGCCGGTGCGAGGCGGACCCGTGTTGCACGACGGCGTCGTCTATTTCGGAGCTGGAATCTGGCCCACGTTAGGCGTATTCGTGCGAGCGGTCGATGCCGAGACGGGCAAAGTGCTGTGGACAAATTCGAATAGCCATGCGATCGCCGGGCTAAGAATCGATCACAATTATCAGATCGAGGGCGGGATTTCTCCGCAAGGACATTTGCTGGTCAGCCAGGACATGGTGATTGTTCCCAACGGCCGATCCATGCCGGCGCGGCTGGATCGAAAGACCGGAAAGCTCAAGTATTTCGTACAGGGCTATCGCAACGGCGACAGCCGAGTCTCGGTCAGTGGCGACATCGCATTGGTCGGTGAAAACGGAGTCGTCAGCTTGAAAGACGGCCGCGAAATTTCCAGTCAATGGGCGGCGGCCGGCAAAGACGCCCCGAAAGGCTGGGACTCGCGAGTCAACTTGTTCGAAGGCCCGCTGTTCCCCTACAAGTTCCAGCCGGGACTCGATTATCGGTCCGTGCTGCACGAAGGTGTTGCATACGGAATGCACGACGGAATCGTGTATGCCTACGATTTAAAGAGTGCCGCGATCTCGGTCTATGACAAGGAATTCCAGAAACGAACATTGAAACCAGCGCGTTGGGACGCACCGTTATTGTGGAAGCTGGCGCCTCCCTTCAACAAAACGAAAACACCGACTCGGTCAATCATTAATGCCGGCGACCGACTTTATGGTCACGCTGGAAGATACCTACTCGCGATTGACTTGCCTTCGGCGAAGCTGCAATCCCCAAGAGTCGCGTGGGCGAAAACGCTCGATGACGAACCATCCAGCCTACTTGCGGCCGACGGCAGGCTGTTCGTCGTGACGAGTAATGGCCACGTCCACTGTTTCGGCACGGACACGGGCAAACCGCTCGTGCACGAATTGAAACGAGAGAACGGCGACGCAACCGAAGATGCCAGCACGCCACTTGCGAAAATCTATTTGAATGCGACTCGTGAGACGGCCGGATATGCCGTCGTCGCAGGTTTGTCGGATGGGCGACTTGTCGACGAACTGTTGCGCAACTCCCAATTCAATATCTTGGTCATCGACGACAATCGGGACCGCGTCAATCAGTTGCGTCGCCGTCTCGTTGTCGAGGGAACCTACGGTGATCGCGTACAAGCAATTGTGGGTGATCCGACAAAACTGCTGCTGCCGCCGTATCTGGCGACTCTATTGATTTCCGAGCGACCGGAAGAACTCGATTTGCATTCCGAAACGACGATCCGTCATTTGTATTCAGTCTTACGTCCCTATGGTGGCGCCGCGTGTTTTATTCTGCCGTCCGATCGTATCACTGCGGTTGCCAAGGTTTTGTCGATTGCCGCGCTGGACCAAGCTGTCATCGAATCGTCCCCACAGATGTTAATTCTCCGTCGAGACGGAGCCTTGTCGAACACCGCTGATTGGACACACGAAACCGGCGATGCCGCACGGTCATTCTTTTCTCGCGACGAACGCGTTAAGGCTCCGCTGGCCGTGCTCTGGTACGGCGATGGCTCGGACCACGGTTTCTATAAACGCAAGGACTACGGCCACGGAGTCAAACCGCAAGTCGCCGGCGGACGATTGTTTGCTTTACAGATTGCAACCAACACACTGCACGCTGTCGATGCCTACACCGGCCGGTTGCTCTGGGTTCGCAAAGTCGGAGTCTCAGCCCGTTACGCATCGACCGCCGAAGCCGTCTACGTGGCCGCGGGACGAAAGTGCGAGTTTCTCGATCCATCGACCGGCAAAACACAAAGGGAAACAACGATCGACGTCGAGAAACCTGACGACGTGCCGGTCAGTGTTTCGGACATTCGAGTTGACGGTGACATCGTTCTCCTCGGAATTCGCTTTAACAACGAGAACGCAATCAGCAAAGGCCGCTGGAATAGCAAGATGTTGGTCGCGATCGATCGAGAGAACAACGAGCAACTCTGGACGCGCGAAGCCGAACACCGCTACAACACCGCCGCCATCGCGGTTGCTGACAGCACGGTCTTCTGCGTCGATTCTCACTCACCGGCTGATATTGGCGTGATGAGCCGCCGAGGCGTTAACGTCGACAAGCTGCCGTCGACGATCTTGGCTTTGAATTCACGGACCGGCAAAATTCGCTGGCAGACCATCAAATCCGACAAGCCGGCAACTCTGACCACGCTGCATTTCATGGGAATGCGAACTCAAGACGACTGGCTAGCGTACTCGACCGAACACAATCTGCTTTTGACCGGCAAAGCCAACAACACCTACGCACTGGATGCCAAGACCGGTAAAGAAGTCTGGCACAAACCAATGCGTGGCCAGCAGCCGCTAATCCTCGGAACAACAACATTCATTAACCAATCGGGCCACACGTACGACATTAAGAACGGAAAGCTAATCAACGGAACTGCCCTATTTCACCGCGGCGGCTGCAACTATGCCGTCGGCAACAAGAACCTGCTTTTCCTTCGCTCCAGTTGCGCAGCCTACGTCGATATCAAGAGCCGAAAGCAATACGACCTCAGAAACCTCAGATCCGGCTGCAGCAACAGCCTGGTCGCCGCCGATGGCTTGCTGAACGTGCCATGCTTTTCGGTCGGCTGTATTTGCAACTACCCAATCCAAACATCCTTCGCCATGATCCACATGCCCGAAGCCGCCGACTGGCACGGTACCGAACCACTGAAATTGAAAGTGCCACCAGTGTCTGGCGATGAGCGATAGCAGCTTTGGGTGCGAGTAAACCGAGCAATGGACCGGCGGGAATTGATTATTCTTCCGGTGCAATCACTGTCTGCTGATGCATCGTTGTTTCAATCGGAAGTTGATCAGGCCGTTTGCCTTTTAGCAACTCGGCCAGCAGACGACCGGACTGTTTTCCCCACGCATAGGGATCGTCCCCAACAGCTCCGGCGATGCCCTGTTTCACCATACTGGGTTCGGTCGAGTAGATGGGCACGTTATGACTGCCCGCCGCGTCGAGGATCAGTGGCAGACCGGTTGTTGTCAGATTGTCGACAGAAATGACGATAATTTCAGCACCGTCTTTACACAACTTGGACGTCTCCGCAAACAACTGATCGATTTCGTCGACCTTGACCTGTAACAGAGTCAGTCCCTTCTTTTCGCAACAGGCAGCGAGCTTACGAGCCGAAAGCTCAGAATTCGGTTCCGATGCATGCCAGATGGTACCAACGGTTTTGAACGCGTCTTCCTGAGCCGTCGCGAGGTCAAGCAGTTGTTCTAACGGCGGGTCGTCGTGCACACCGACCAGGTTTTTCGGCCGGTTTTTGCCTTCATACACGCCGACAAGCCGAGGATCGCTGGCGACACAAAATACAATTGGAATTTCATCGATACCCTTGGCGACGGCGATCATCGCAGGCGTCGAGAGTGTCAACACAACTTCAGGTTGGTCCTGTTTGATAGTGCTGATGATGTTGTGGAATTCGCTTTCCCTGCCACCGGCATTGTAGCGCTTTGTCGTGTAATGCAGTCCCAGATGGAAACCTTGTTCCTTCAACTCGTCCGTGATTCCGGTGAGTGCCTGATCGAGCAGCGGATTCTCGATGAGTTGGACAACTGCAATCATAGGAACTGCACGATTCCTGACGGGTTGCCGCACCTGGCTGTTTTCACTCCGGTCGTTTGAGCCCGGCGGTTGGTTCGGTCTCTGCGAATAGAGCGTAACCGCGATCGACGGGATCGCGATCAGAGCGCAAATCGCGAAGAGCCAGAAACGCCGGTCGAATCGGCGGCGGAACCGTTGTCCCTGAGGCGGACGCGGTTTCCGGTTACAAGGCGGGCAGACTTCGTAAACGCGGACCGGTTCATCAATTCCTTTCAGATGGTAGTCGCCATGGTCCTGCCACAGTACGTCTTGTTCAGCGAGCCAGCCGCGTGCACTGTCGTAAACGGGCAAAGTCATCAGGATCTGTCCCGCATCCGCCAATCCCTCGATTCGTGCAGCTCGGTTGACATGACGCCCGAATACGTCAAAGCGTAAGGAGTCTTCGACGGCGACTTGCCCCATGTGAATGCCGATGCGCACTCCAATGTCAGCTTCGTCGGGATGCTGGGTATTGAAGTCGTGCAGAAGTTGCTGAATCTCGACGGCTCGTTGAACGGCGGTTGATGGTTCGGCAAACACACACATCAGTGAGTCGCCGATTGTCTTGATGACGGAACCAAATCCATCGAGCTCGACGATTTCACGGAGCATTTTATCATGTTGCTTGCGAATTTCCTGAGAATGCAGTTCCCCGCGTTCTTCCGCAAGCTCGGTCGACCCCTTCAAGTCTGTGAACATCACAACCAGGACGGCAGTCTTATGTTCGCGCCGGAATTGATCAATCGGCTCAATTTCGGTGTCCGTCAGCAGGCTGTCAGATTGTGATAAGACTCTCGATTCGGACATTTGAAATTCCGGCGGCAATTCCCGAATAAACGAGCCCAACGACGCACGCAGGCGCCAATGCTGGCAAAGTTTAGCACTTCCGCCGTTTGCGAACAGACAGATCGTAGGATGCCACGAGATGCGAAGACTGGCAATCAACGGAGCCGCCCTATTTCGCCACGGCGGCTGCAACTATGCCGTTGGCAACAAGAACCCGCTTTACCCTCGCTCCAGTTGCTTGGCCTATGTCGATATCAAGAGTCGAAAGCAGTACGACCTCAGAAACCTCAGATCCGGCTGCAGCAACAGCCCGGTCGCCGCCGCCGGCTTGCTAAACGTGCCATGCTTCTCGGTCGGCTGTGTTTGTCACTATCCGATCCAAACTTCCTTCGCCATGACCCACATGCCCGAAGCCGCCGACTGGCATGGCAACGAACCGCTGAAGCTGAAGATGCCAATAACACCCGAGAGCCGCGAATAGCGCTTATTGAACCGCAAGCCAGACATGCTTTAGTCCGAATTATTCGTAACCCGAAGCGTAAGCGAGGAATTCAACATGTTTCCTCGCTGACGCTTCGGGTTACGATCAACTCCGATTTTTCGCGGTGTTTTGGGTAAGATAGTCGCAACTCCTTTTGACCACAAGCTTTGTATCATATTTGCGTTGTTTCGTGAATAATCCGGGTTAGGCGTTGCATAGCAATAAGTTTCCGCAATAGTCGCTTTTCGCTCCGCGAAAAGACGTGTTTTCACGGAGCGAAAACCGACACTTATTTGTTTTGCAGCGCCTTACGTTTCGTCGAATGCGGTGTCAGGGCTGCCGTGTGGTTTTCGCTTCAATCGACACGTCGAGTTTCGACGCGATTGATTGACCGTTCAGATTCAATGTCACATCTCCCTGGGCGCGGAGCTTGCGTCGGCTGGAGACGATTGATCCCAGTTTGCGGTCGAAGTGAATCTCGCCTTCGGATTCAGTGACCTTCAGTTTGCTTTGTTCAAGCGTTGTGCCGCGCGAGCTGTTGGGATCGATCGTGTAGGTGACGCGTGACGCACTAAAACCGATTCGGCCCAGTTTCTTGCCATCCTTCTCGACGGTTCCCAAATATTTGTAAGTGACGGCGAATTCCAGCATCTGGCCGGCTCCGAAATCTTGGAAGTATTTGGAATCCCAAGTTTCATCCTTGTTGACGGGTTTTGATGGGATGGCCGCCAAGTGTTGGTTCTCGACGTGCTTCAGGTATTCGGGATCAAATTCCTTTTTGAACAACTGGCTAACTTTTTCCGCCGCTTCTTTTGTTCCTTCGATCGAATCAACTCGGTTGTCTTTCTTGAGAATAGACGCCCATTTCAGTTTCGAATTCACTTTGAAGAAATCGATAAATTGCTGAATCTCAGAGTTGTCGGAATCAGCCGCGGCGGGGTTGCCGGAATCGAATTCAATTTTGAACCCACCCGGCAAATTGACTTCGATCTGCACGACTTCGAATTCGTTTGCGACGCGAATCTTGCCGTCGGTGTCGCGTTGGCCGGCGTTTCGCTTCAGGATCATAAACATGTCTGCGCTGGCTTCGAAGTCGGCATTGCCCAGAGTCAAAGCCTCCTTGAGCTTCGTTTCCAAGTGGACCGTCTGCTTTGACTTGTCGGCAACTTTCAATTGCAGCGATACTTGGGCCGAGGCCGTTTCGACGAATCCGACGGCAATGATGGCTGCAGCAATGACGACGTGTCTCATGAGTCACCTCGTTGATCGAATGTTTTCACGTTCGGCTGAAGCAGTTAGCATAACATTTTGGATGGCAAGATTCCGATCTGAAATGACCAGTTGCCGCAGGCCGGAATTCGACAGCGGTCTGGCGGACTCGGTTTTGTTTAACCCGTAGCCGTAGGCTAGGATAACTCGGCACAGCCAAAAGTGGCGGGTGAGACGAAGCGTTGCCACAACCAAAAGGAACGCCCGCGAATTACGCGAATAGACACGAATCAGAAACACATTCGCGTAATCAGCGCCATTTGCGGGTCCAAACCGACGCTTATACACACAACAATTCAAGAACGCAGGATTTGTTCGACTCGGAGCTAACATGATTCTCTGTCACTCAACTCGTCTTCAAATATGGCAACCCAAAATCCAGAACATACGATTTGCCATTTCAGTCGGCATCGTGCTGATGACCGGATCGGTTGGTTCAGCTCAGGGAACTCGTGCTGACTACGAGCGTGCGAACAATCTGTCGAAGTTGTTCGCGAACAAGGTCTTCAAGACGCGTGTGAATCCGAATTGGTTTGCGCGCGGAACGAAATTCTGGTATCGCAATGATTTGAAAGACGGAGCACGCGAGTTCGTCGTTGTTGATGCATCGCCAGGAACTCGGAAGCGCGCCTTTGATCATGAGAAGATTGCGCAAGCGCTGTCGGCATCGACGAAAAAAGAATTCAAAGCAACGCACCTGCCGCTCGACAAATTGATATTCTCGGACAAACTCGACTCGGTGTGGTTTCGTGGCGGCAATGTCGATTGGCGTTGCGATCTGAAGACGTATGAACTGATCAAGGAAGCCCGGCCGCTGATCAAGTCGTTCATCGACAGCCGACGGAAATGGACCAAATGGAAACTGCCGAATTTTTCCGGCCGTCGCAGTGAGAATTCCCCGAACAAGA
>CAUZVF010000039.1:0-12832 GCA_963582955.1 Planctomycetota bacterium | reverse complement strand
CGGATTTGAATCATCACGTTCCTGGCGAGGGTCATTGTCGCGACGCGGCCGGTCAGAGCCTCCAGGCTGTGGGCCACGATTCTTGGGCGTTGACTCGTTGCGTCCACGATTCTCAGTTCGGCGCTCACCCCGTGTACGCGGTTGATCTCGAAGTGATCCTCGCGAATCTGAACCTGGTTTTTGCTGGACGATCCGCTTGCTTTTCTGGACGACCAGACCATCCGATTTTGAAATGACGACACCGCGGCCGCCTTCGGCGTTCTCGATGACAATCGCGTGCGAGCCTTCGGAACGGCCGCGCAATTGTCGTATCTCGGCGATGATCCTGCCTTCCGACTGTCGGATCATCTTTTGAACTTCATCACGCTGTTCTCGCGTCAGCCCGTCAGCGATGGCCTGACCCGACATTGTCATGAAACCGCCAACCGCCGTACTAACAATCAAAAGTAGTTTCACATTCAGGCTCTTCATGTTGAGTTTCCTTTTCGTAGACAACCGAGTTTCCCAACGTTCAACAATCTCGCACTGTTCTACATTCTACGATTTCTTCCGAATGTAACGACTTTGCTGATTTTAGCGATTGTAACGTCTAACAAATGATTGTCTACATCTCGCTGAGCCGTCAGCTCAACCGATAAAACTTGACGGCGTTGTCGTGGAATAGCTTCCGTTGGAATTCGGGAGACTTGTCGCGGACGATCCATTTCAAGGCATCGACCCATTGTTTGAACGACGCTTTCAACGTGCATACCGGCCAGTCGCCGGCGAAGTAGGCTCGGTCTTCACCGAACGCTTCCATGCAGAAGGTCGTGTTTTCTTCCAGATCGGCCGGTTTCCAATCGAGTTTTGCGGTAACGACGATGCCCGAGATTTTGCAGACGACGTTGTCACGTTTCGCCATCTCGCGGATTCCCTTGGCCCACTTCTTGCGAACTTGTTGGTCAGTTTCCTGGACACTCAGGTTGCCGCAGTGATCGATGACGAACCGCGTCTTCGGGCATTGGTCGACCAGCTTGACTCCGTCTAGGATTTCGTCGGGTCGCATGCAGAGGTCGTAACTCAGTCCCAATTCGCCGAGCAGTTTCATGTTGTCGACAAAGGTTGGTTTCAGGCACATTCCTTGCGGACGGTCGGCATCGTGCAAGACAGTGCGGAATCCTTTGATGTAGGCGTTCTTGGAATGCTTGGCCGCATATTCTTTGAACTCCTTGTTTTGCGGTGAGCCGCCAATCACAGCCGCGACCATCGCATTGTCTTGCCGCTTGCAGAGATCGGTGACGTATTCGGCTTCCTTGTCTTGGTCGTCGGGATGCACGTTGACTTCCATGTAAATGGACTTCACAACATTGACATCTTTCGTGGCCTGTTTGTAATCCGAAATCACGAAGTTGCGAGCAATCGGCTTGACTCCTTCACCGCCAAGCCATGGCAGACGCAGTTTTCTGGTGTCCCACAAATGTTGATGCGTGTCGACGATCGGAATCGCTTCGTCGTCCTTTTCGGCCCCGGCTGCGTACGGTGCGGACACAGCATTCTGAACCATGCCGCCACAAACAGCCGCTGCCGATCCAAATGAGGAATACTTAACAAACTCGCGACGATTCAGGATGCTGGCCGTTGATTTCATTACTGGACACCTCTGCGAAGTTTTCGAAGGGAATGCTCAATCCGTGCGCACCAAATCGTAACCGACCGTATTGCTGGTGAAAACGATGCCGCGTGTCCGAGAGCGGAAGTAACAATCTTGCCGCCAAAACAAAGTACAGATAGGATTCGCCGCCACTCTTGGCAGAACCGCGTTCCACGCCGCTTGATAGCGACTTCGAATCTGTTCCGTACATCTCATGCTTAACCAGTCGACTGCCATCATTTTGTTTGCTGTTTTGTCACTGGCGTTGCTCGCCGCGTTTTCTGGCTGCGCGTACTACACCGACCAAATGTCGGCCGAACGGATGCAAAACGGCTACACAATGGTTCTGCCGGGAATCGAGGGACCTGACCGTTTCAATTCCAATATCGCTCAAGGACTGGAAAACGGCGGCGTACGTACGGCGATCGAAGTTCATGATTGGACGACCGGGCGTGCCTGGAACTTTCTGACTCATTTGCAAGACATCGAACGCAATCGCCAGCAGGCGCGGATTCTGGCCCGGCGAATTATCGAATACCAGGACCAGTATCCTGGACGTCCCGTTCATTTAGTGGGGCATTCTGGTGGCGCCGGACTGATCTTGTTGACTTTGGAGGCTCTTCCAGCGGATCGAAGAATCAGCAGCGTGATTCTGTTGGCGCCGGCTGTCTTACCCAGGTTCGACCTGACAACGGCTTTGACAACTACGGATTCGGGGATTTGGAATTTTCATTCGCTGGGAGACGTTCCATTGCTCATCATTGGAACTTCACTCGCCGGAACAATCGATCGCCAATTCTCTTTTGGATCGGGCGCGGTCGGATTCAAACTGCCAAAGGCAGCAAGCGACGAGACACGCCGGCTCTATGAAGCCAAGCTGCACCAGATTCCGTTTCGCTTTCGCATGATTTCACGCGGCAATCTCGGCGGACATTTTGGTTGGACAACGAAAGCCTTCGCGCGCGATTATCTGGCACCCATCATTCGCGAGAACTCGGAATATACTCATTCCGGTCACAAATTGCGGTTTTGACCCGCAATCTCTACTGTGCGATCTTCAAGCTTTGACCGTACAGAGTATAACACAACTGGTGTCAAAATCTTCCGGTTCTGACGGTGATCGCGATCGCGTGAAACAGCATCGACTAAGAAAGTTTCAACGCGCCGGACTCAATCTTTGCCACTTATTCGGCTGGCGGACTTATCCGAGTCAACGTTCATAACGGGCCATTCCGATTCGGATTATGGACCCTTGGATCCATTCAATAAACAAGCGCTGTTTCTTGGCACATTCACGACACGTCTCGATGAAACGCTGCGCGAGCCTCGCAGCATCGCCCCCACACAACACCACATCTGAAATTCATTATGGCATCCACGGAATCAGAAACTGTAAACACGCTTCCATCATGCGAACAACCGGCTCCGCACGGGCGGACGCTCTTGTTCCTGCTGCTGGCCTTCGTCGCGGGCATCGTCCTGGCTGATCGAATGAGCCAACCGAACGGCGACGGTTTGACGGCCTATCTACGAGCCGAGAGTGTGGTCGTCAAAGCCAAACAGGATGGCTACATCAAGACGATCATCTCTCAGCCAGGCACGACGCTGAACGCATCGGTTCCGGTCGTCGAGTTGGAAAACGAGAAGCTGCGGTCCGAAATCATTGACGCCCAGCAAGAAGTCACAAGGCGGCAGGCCGAATTAGAACAAACTCGCGCGAGAGCCGAAGTTGATTTGTCGTGGCGATTGAAGGAATTGGAAACCGAGACGCTCGACACGCGGCTGAAATCCGCGACGTTGTTGCAAGGCAAGCACATGTTCGAAATGGAAAACGTGGCATGGCGTGATTACGTGGAAAAGTTCGATGGCCTGGCAAGCAGCGGCGGATCGGACGATCTGCTGAAATCTCTGATCTACTCCAGTTCGCTGACCGCCGACGAATCCCGCATTCGCGCAATCCTGCGGCAGGAAGCGGCACGCAATGCGGTCGAAGTCAACGCCGTTAAGATCGAACTCTGCGAGTCACGATTGTCAGGACTGAAAACGTTGAAATCCGAACTGCCAAAAAAAATCCGGCAATCCGCGGGCATCGAAGTTGCTCAAGCACGACTCGCTCAGGCCACCGAATTGTTGAACCGGCTCGAACAGCGGGCCACTCAACTGACACTCACCGCTCCCGCTTACGGCACGGTCGGGAAGTTCCAGAAAGACATCGGCGACGCCGTTCGGACCGGCGATCCCATAGTAGAGATTCTTGATGAAGACCGGCTCTTCTTGGAAGCGAGGATCCCGTCCGATCAGGTCCCAGCATTCCCCCAAGGGACGACCGTCGTCTTAAGATTCCCCGGCGACGAACAGCGAACAGGCCGAGTTACCGGAATTTCCGCCGGATCCAAAGCCGACCAAGATTCGATCGACGCGAACGCTCCCGAACACATCGCCACTTTGCGAATCGATCCATCCGGCGAACTATGGCCAAGTACGCTCATCGGTTCGTCGATTGAGGTGATTGCCGCGGATTGATTCTGTTTTGCGGAAAATCAATTTTTGCTCGCCGTGCAGTCAACGAAGTTTGGCGACCAAGGCTTCTTCAAACGCCAATCGGGCAGCAAACTTGGTTCGCGAATCGCAACCCAATTCGTCCATTTGAGCCGCCAGTTCCTCCGCAGCTTTGGATGCCGGACCAACGTCAACCGCGGAAGCGAGATGTGTTTGGATCAGGATTCTGACTTCGGTGGGCAATGAGGAATCATCGACGTAACCGCAGAATGGACACGGATGACCAGTTTTCAGATTCTTGGGGTAGAGTCCGAGTTCACTTCCGCACGACGGACACAACATCGATTGTTGACCGGTCAAAGCTCAACCCGCGGATTCGAGCGGGTAACGGAAGGAAGTCGGCTTGCCAATGTGAAAGAAGCGAGCGACGTTTAATTTCGAGTGATTCTACCAAACGAGGCCGACGGGACTCGAACCCGCAACCACCGGATCGACAGTTTTGCGCACTAGTGTACGCCATTGTCCGCCAGCGTCCGTCTATTCTAGGAAAATGGGGATTCGAATACAATGAGTGTCTGCCAACGTGCGGCGTTGTTTGCCGTGTTGGCAACAAACTGGCAACAGTGAGATTCGGGCAGTGGGGTCGCTCCTCACGTTGATCGGCGTCGTCGTGGTCGTATTGTCCCGCGGCGGCTTCGATCGGCCTGAGTGGAAAGACAATACGATGAGCAAACTGTTTAACGAGTCGTTGGCCCGAATCGGATCGAGGGAAAAGCAGGACGATCAACGCAGGCTCGACATCGAAGTTGCCCAGAGAGAACGGCAGACCAGAATCGATGAGTTTGTTGGCGCGTTGAAGAAAATCGAATCGTCGCCCACAAAACAGGCGTTGCTCAACCTGGGAGCAATTCTCGTCAAATATGATTGGTCGATGTGGGTGGCGTTCGGAGAGAAGTGCGCCTGTCGGGCCGCATTCGTTTACAAACTGGGAGCCAGCGAAAGCCTCCAATCTAATTCGATCGATGTTTTCACATGTGGCATGAAGATCATAGAGGCTGCCCGTTCGAAAGAATCTAATTTGCTGGCAAATATGATTCGCGAAGCCAAGAAGCAACAAGTGCTGTCTCCCGCGATGGTTGCCGGATGCAACTTTCTCGACCACATAATCGAGCACGATGAATTGCCGTCCACGCCGTTCATGACGACGGGCGAGCTAGGGGAAGTTGCGCACGACGAACTCAAAGGCGTAGAGACGATCGACAAGATGAGCGGAAGTACGATCGGTCGAATGGTCAAAAAAGCAAAAGAGCGAGACGGCGGCAGGCTAATACAATACGCGAATGTCGGGAACTACTACTGCTGGCAATTCGCCGATAAGTCCGAACATAATCTGCTTTGCCGTAGAATTGTAGGGTTACTCCCAGATCCAAATTAACGGTCGATTTCGCGCGCCCAAAGGCCTATTTCCCACGGGTATCGGTCGATTTCCCACGCAATATCGTGATTTCCCACGCCGGATCAATCCGGCGTTTTTTAAGCGCGTTGCTCGCAAGATGTTGCGTCTGGACGCCGCTTTTTCGTTGCTGCTATCTTTCCAAACGTCAGCCAGCTTTGGCAACTATTTGGCAACGTTTGGAGATAAACAAAAATGGCAAAACACACACTCGCAGAACTGGCAACCGATACGCTCGAACTCGTCAGCGATGGCCGTTGGCCAGAAATCATTTCATCGCTTGCCAGTATTGATCCTGCTTTCCTGGATGGGAGGCATCACGAGTGCCCCAAATGCGGCGGCACTGATCGCTTCCGGGCGTTCGACGATTTCGCCAATAGCGGCGGAATGATTTGCAACCAATGTTTCGACAAGGACAACGGCGACGGATTGGCGGCCTTGATGTGGCTGACGGGCAATCCGTTTCGCGATGTCCTGTCATCAGTCGCGACACATGTCGGAATGGCTCCGTCCAAGAACGGCAAGCCAAAGCAAAAAAGCAAGCGACCGTTTGAAGAGCAAGCGCGGTTCTTGAAAGCCGATCAGAATGTTCCATACGTTTGCGAATTTGCCGAGTGCAAGCCACCGATCACAGTCGAGGCATGTTTGTCGTCGGAAGCTGCGTTCGTGTTGTGGCCGGCGAAATCGCAATCACCTGATCAGTGCTTGGCGTTTCCAGCGTCTCGCGATAACGGCAAGCCGTGCGCGTACACGTTGTTTCGGTGCGATGGCAAACCGTTCGCGGCGGCGGGAAAACTTCAAGAACGAAAATCGCACAATCTCGCCGGCTCAAAAGATGGCTGGCATTTCATAGGCGGGCGTGAACGCTTCGACACAGCATCACATATCGTCGTCTGCGAGGGTTTACCGGATGCGTTGGCCGTTCATTCGATTCTGCCGGATGGTTGGGCGGCTGTAACGAATGCTTGCGGCGCGAAGTCGTGCCCACCGACAAAGATGTTCGCTGACAAGTTCGTCGTGATCATTCTGGATGCCGATCAACCAGGCGTTGCGGGATCGAAGCGGAAAGCCAAGCAAATCGCCAAGCATGCGACCGAAACTAAGATCGGCACATTGCCATACGAAGTCGCGGCGGATCACGGCAAAGATCTCCGCGATTTTTTGAATGATGGAAACACGTTCGATGACTTCCGGAAACTGGTTGATGAGGCTGAATGGATTCTATCCGACGACAAACCGTTACCGGTCGCCAACGGCATCGAGGAGTGGGATAACGACGGCAATCGAAGTGTCGTCCCGCTCCACATCAACGACGTTGCCGCTCGCATTTTCGCCAATTACAATGGCCAGCCGTACCGCGTCGGCAATTCACTGTTTGCGTACGACGGCGGCGATGAGGTTCGCTGGCTCAGTAAGTCATCGGAACTGTTTTCGTGCATTGGTTCGCAATGCGATCAGCCGCCGCAAATGTTTAGAAACACAGGCTGCCATGGGAAAGATGAAGTATTCGCCGCGCTCCAACACAAAGCTCAACGATATCAGGCGATCGAGCAGTATCCGCACCACCCGCTAATCGACGGCCATTTCTACGCCTGCGAACACATCGAAAGCGGGCCAACCGATAAATTTGATGAATTTTTGTCACGCTTCTGTCCCGCTTCGAGAATTGACGGCGACCTGTTGCGAGCGTTCGTCATGACCGCATTGTGGGGTGCTCGCAGCGGAAGTCGACCGCTATTCGTTTTCACAGCCAGCGGCCGAGGATACGGCAAGACGGCGGCGGTTACCAAAATCGGACATCTGACCGGCGGGACGATTTCACTTCAGCAAAACGATGACATGGAGAAATTCAAAAACCGCCTCCTAAACAGTGACGGTTTGTCCAAGCGAATTGTTCTGATGGACAACGCTAAGGGAATGAAAGTTTCCAGTTCTGATTTTGAGGCACTCATCACCGCCGACCAGATTTCGGGATGGAAACTTTACCACGGCGACGGCTCGCGCCCGAATTCGCTTTTGTGGACCATGACAATCAATGGCGCCAATCTTTCGACGGACCTCGCACAACGAGCCGTAATTATCAAGTTAGCGAAACCGAAGTTCGACGCACGCTGGGAAGAGCAAACCCGCGAATTCATCGACGCGAATCGAAACGAGATTATCGGTGGAGTGCTCAGCTGGCTTCAACGGGAGCCAACGGAATTGCATCACTATACCCGCTGGGCTGCGTGGGAATCCGCCGTGCTGTCGAAGCTGCCGTGTCCAGCGGACATCCAGAATCTAATTTCCGAGCGGCAAGACGAAGCCAATGTTGAAGAGGAAGAAAGCCAACTATTGGAAGACACAGTTATTCAATTCTTGGAACGTCTTGGATTCGACGTTAGTGCTGAGCAAGTTTACATTCCGTCCAAAACTATGGCTGACGTCTTCAACTCCGGCTCGAACCAACGGCTGACGACCACAAAAGTCACGCGACTCATAAAGCAAATGATTGAGGAGAGGTCTGTTTTACACCTGACTGTTGCCCCTAGCCACGATATCGGACGGGGCTTCTTGTGGACTGGTGACGAATGGACAGCGGGGACGGGAACGAAAGACGACATTCTCAAACAAATTGACAATTGGAAATTCAAGCAAGACCTCATTCGGTGATAATTCACGGACACTTTAAAACCATTGTTGACCGTTACTCTTCTGGGAGCCCCTGAGAGCCCCTAAAGGCCAAACAAAAGCAAAGCTCAACAATAGGCTCAAAGTGTCCGAAGTGTCCGTGAAACACGTTTTTTGAATAGCTGGACGAAACAGGGAATATAGATAGGAACCGGAACGATATGACAGAACGGAGTCAACGTTGTCCCGCTTGTGAATCTGACAACACCAAGCACGAACAAGACACGCGATGGAAGTGCGGATTGTGTGGTTGGAGATTTCACGTCATCGGCGACGCATCAATTGACCTGTTGCCTGGTTGGCGAGAAGCAGGCCGAAAGCAACGGCAGCGAAAGCAAGCGACGGAAACACAACCGACGCTGTTCGAGCGGCGATCGTGGAGCGCGGGGCAATGGTAGCCATATCCTGCGACGAAAGTTCGACGTAACGGTCAAACAGTTGGCCGAATGGCGTGTGGCCGCCGATGAGTTGCTCAAATCATTCGGCGAATTCTGCAAATGGTATTTCCAAGAAAGCAATGTGCGCTTTCGCTACGAATATCAAGAGGCCTGGAAAGCTAAAAGGCCCGATTTGAAAGTACCGGTCTTACTTGCGGACGGTGACCGCGCAACGCAGTTACCGACACCGCGATCCTTGTTTCGACTCGATTCGGAAATCAGACGATTCATTGATGCTGAGCAATTTCAACTGGCGATCGATGCACTTGAGATTCTCCGTGAGAACGTGCTTGAAATCATCGAAGACCAAAAAAAGGGGAAGCAATGGCTTCTTGCCAACGTAAAGCTCGCTATTCAGGCAGCGTTGGGGATTCTCGAAATCCTGCTAGCGAGGATCGAAATGAGATTGGACGAATTGACCGTTGCCGAATCTGTTCCGAACGGCAACGCGGATCCCGCCGAGACGACGCAAACAGTTCCAAGTGAGTTGGCGGGCGATGCCGACAACGAAAAGAGTACAGACGCCTTACCACACTTGGACGATTTGTCGGCGACCGCTCAAACCATCGTTCGCACTCTCTGTAGACGTGGCATGTTTGGGCCGGGAAAGGATAAGCGGCTAATCGGCCGCAAGATTGCGGTAGCGGCTGGTAGGGGAGTGAAATTTAATACGCAGTTTAGAACTACGCTTCACAACCTGAAAAGCAGGGGCATCCTTTGTAACCCAAGTCACGGTTACTACCTGAGAACGCCAGCAAAAAAACGCTACTGCAAGAAAACTGAAATGTCAGGGCAGTGTCGCTCTGGCAAGTGACTTTGTCTCTGCGAGACTCCGGGTGTCACGCCTGCATTGGGCGATCAATCAATCGACACCGTTTCAGGAGTCTTGGAAATGCGTTTCTCAGTTTCCCCCACTGCCGATCAAGGCCATGAGGCTCGTCAAGACGCCAAGCTGCTCGATGTTCAATCTGTCGCTGAATTGCTTGGCGGATGCTCCACCCGACACGTTTACCGGCTCGCCGATTCCGGCCGGATGCCCGCTGTGATCAAGCTCGGTGCATTGGTCCGATGGCGGCGCGACGACATCGACGCATGGATTGCTGACGGCTGCAAGCCGGTTCGCACTGTGACCCCTAGCCGGGTGGTGCGATGAATTCGAATTCCAACCGGCCAATAGGCCGTGATGACGGCCAACGGCTCAAAGAGCACGGAATGGCTCTTGCTGCCAATGCGAAACCGGATCGATTGATCGTCGGCCAAATCTCGATGCTCGACGCATTGCTAGAATCACCGGACACCACGGCCACGATTGATGACGCGACGGCCGACCTGTCTAGCACATTCGGTGATGGCGGCAAGTGGCGTGGAACGGTGACGAGAGCGTTGCGTGTACTCGGCATCATCGAGAAAGCCGGAGCGGTTAAGAGTCGGCGTCCAAGCCGGCATTGCGGATTCGTCACACTTTGGCGAGTCCGCGATCGACCAAAAGCGATTGCCTTTCGGCATCGGTTAAGGGCGATTCTTTCAAAGCCAAATGAGATTCCGCCGGCGGCTTCTAACTCCGATCAACTCAACAACAAAACAGAGCGGCAGGGGATGCTGTTCAACTAACCCCCCTGCCGCTCGCTTGGACAATCAAAATGAGTCTAAACCGCTATTCTGTTTATTTCTACGTCCCGAATCGACTCGACCCGGCTTGGCTACCGTCCGACATTCGATTCGAGGCGTACTATTTGCTCGATTTAATTCACAAGAAATGGTTGCGATGGCCATGCGATCGCAACGGCTTCATTCCGTTAAAGCAATCTTATTTGCGGCGAGTGATTCCGTGGCGACTCTGGCCGGACGTGCTGAAGTCGCTCGAACGTCACGCTGTCGTTGAATGCGACGGAGTCGCTCGCAAAGGCGAAAAGTCATTCGGCTATCGGGTTCGCCCGCCGTTCCAATCGTCGCGGCCCGTCGAGTGTACCGATGCGCGAATTGCTCGCAAAGTTCGAAGGCTCAGAAAAGCAGCGGATACGCGATTGCTACCCGTCCACCGGTTTCTTGGGCGTGGATTGCAACGTGTGCGATTTGACGTGCAACGGGCACTGGAAATCGTCGGCACGATGGAACGGGCAAACCACCACCTCCCCTTCTATTACGGTGCTCACTTTTGCGAAAAGCACTGAAAAACAAGGGGAAAGACGACATCAGACACCGCGACGGAAAGTTCCCGGCGACTTGGAAACGTACATTCGACTTTGTGAAGCTGGCAAGCTATACGAAGCCTTGTCGATACCCGGCGATGCCCGCGACAAAATCAAGAAAAGCGTGTTCGTGAATTTCTATGGCTGGCAGCCGATTTGCAAGCGGTTCGCTGAGCGATTCCGGTCCGTAGCCAAAGTTATCAGCGAATTGAAGGCTCGCAACTATCGACGTGTTGCGTGGACGATGCAATTCGCTGAGTCCAGTGTGTTCATCGGTTCGATTTGCGGACGGATCATGCGAGAGAAGCCGCACACCCCAATCCTTACGATCCACGATTCGATCCTGACAACACCGCCGCACGTCGCATACGTGGAATGCGTGATTCTTGACGAATTTGAATCATTGGACGTCAGGCCCACGTTGCACAGCGAAACCTATTGCCCTTCCGACGGAGAAACTATGGCTGTGGCCCGGCCCGACGAATGCTGATTGACAATCAAACAACCGATATGTAACAATTGATACATTATGGCAAAGCGAAGAAAAAAAACTGTCACGATGACTGATGCACTGCGTCGAGCGATTCGCGATAGCGGAATGACGATGAAAGGGCTTGAACGCGAAACCGGCGTGACGAGGCAAAGCCTGATGAAATTCGTCGCTGGTGAAAGATCAATGCGGCTCGACATGGCGGACAAATTGGCGGATTATTTCGGTCTCACTTTGACAAGAAAGAACGGCTCGTAAGCATTCGGCACGGATTAGGCAACCTCAATGCGGAGATCAAACAATGGTTAAATTGACACTCAATGGAGTTTCCACGATTGCAGAAGGCAAGCACCGAAGCGTGGATTTGTCGTATGACACGCCGGCGGAAAGCAATCCACAATCGCTGCACTGCAAGAATCTCCAAAAGGGCACTGTGACGATCACGATGGCCCCCGATTTTGAAGAAAACAAACTCGAACTAACGATTGGTGTCGATGAATTCATGGATAGTCTCCACAGGTTCCGTCATGAAATTGAGGAGGAACATCGCCAGTCAATCGAACGTTTCCGTAAACGAGCGGAGAAAGCGGAAATGGAAGTTGTCAGTCTGACAGATGATTCAAGTCGAATCGCCCCCAATTCTGGAGCCGAAGAACTCGATCTAACTATGGGCGTCGATGAAGTCATAGACAGCATCCACAACTTTCGTCAGAACGTTGATAGGAAACGTCGCCAGCAGTTAGAGACATTCCAAAACAGGATGGAAAGAGCAGAAGGCAAGGTTACCAGTCTGACAGATGAATCAAATCGAAGTGGCGATTAACAAGAAATCCCGAATACACTGGATTCAAAATGGCAAGCGTATTCAAAAAAACCGTTACAAAACCGCTGCCATCAAACGCCGAAATCTTCACTCGCAAGAGCGAACGGTTTGCACGTTGGCAAGACAGACGCGGCAAGAACCGGACGGCACCGGTGACGACGGGCCGTGACGGTTCCGAACGAATTGTGATTGAGACGGCAACGTACTACGCCAAGTTTCGCGACGGTGACGGAATCGTCAAAGAGGTTCCGACTGGTTGCCGAACGAAAGATGGTGCCAAGTCCATCTTGAATGAACTCACTCAGAAAGCCGAGAAAGTTCGATCGAACATTCTGACTGCGACGGAAGCCGCCATCGGTGACTACCAGCAAACGCCGATCGGCCAACATTTCGAAGCGTACCGAAACCACTTGCGAGCCAAAGGCAGTTCGGATCGTCACGTTGCCGATACCGAACGGCTGGTGAACCGAGTGATTCAGGATTGCCGATTCGCGTTTCTTCGCGACATCAACCGCAACGCGATGGAATCGTGGTTAGTCAATCGCAAGGTCGAAGGAATGGCGGCACGGACGCGGAACAGCTACTTGCAAGCCATTCGTGGATTCTGCAACTGGTGCTGTGATCCTGATGTCGGCCGCATG
>CAUZVF010000038.1:0-12861 GCA_963582955.1 Planctomycetota bacterium | reverse complement strand
ACGATTTGCATGACCGTCACGCTGAGGTCCTGATCGCCGGGATTCGGTTGGTATCGCCAGCCTCCCTTTGGTGATTGGCACTTGACGAGCAAGTCGACTGCCTTGCGGAGCTTTTCTTCCAGTTCCGGATCGGGATCCATGCCGTACATTTCGGCCATCGCCAACGTGGCCAGTCCTTGTTGATACATCGGCCCCGAACCGGCCGCGCGCTGAGGCACGAAGACACCTTTGTCATTCTGCGTGCGCAAGATGAACTTCTTGCCCTTTTCCAGCACGTCGCTGTACCGACCCCGGCCTGGGACATGTCCGCTTCCCATAAACGCCAACAACGCCAGCGCGTTGGGAGCATTATTGCCATCCCACGCCCCGTCGGGCCGCTGCTGACTGGCCAGATACTCCAACGCCCGATCAGTCGCCTCGGTAACCCGTTCGACGATCCGTGTTTCCGTCAGGATTTCAGCCGTCGCCGATTTGGCTTTTGGCGCAGGTGTCTTTTCCTGAGCAACCGTGCGGGTTGGAGATGACGTTGGAATCAACAACGCCATTACGACCACGACACACACGATCGCAAACCAATGGAATTTGCGATTTTTGATTCTTGATTTTTGACTGTTTCCATCCATTACTTCATTCCCAATTCTAAACTCAATCCAAAATCCAAAATCCAAAATCGCAAATCAAGAGAGTCCCATCAGCCGACGCAGACCGACATCGACTGAATAGAGCAGAATCAAGACCAGCAACGTCAGCCAGTTGTCCCAAATGGTTGCCTCGCGGTGCAGGTCTTTTAATTCCGTTTCGCCTTTCAAGCGTTCGGGGATCGAACCCAAATCGGCAAGGCCGACAACCGCGCCGCCGGATGTGCTGGCCAGCAACTCTAACGTTGGCCGGTTGAGATTCGGGTGCCGGAACTCTTCCGGAGCGATCAGTACTCGAATGGTCGCTTCGACGGCCGTGCTCCCGTCGGATGGCTGGTACGCCAAACCATGCTTGCCAGGCTTTTCAGGAGTGAACTTGCCGGTGTAACGCCCCTTCATCGACTTGTCGGCCGTCAATTCGACCGTCTCGCGTGAGTCAGGACCGAACAGTGTGACCTTGCGATTTTCGGTGTCCTCCGGAGTTCCATCGGCTTTGAAGGCGAACAGTTCAATCTCGGCCTCTTCTCCCGGCTGAGCCCGCACCGGACGCACCTCGATCCGGCTCTTCTTGCCCGCCGATTCATCGCGACGGGCGACGAAACGAATGCTCTGTCCCCAGAATTTGTAGAAGAACCGGTCGCCAACATTTTGTCGCCATAACCATGTCGAATCAGTGCCGACAAACATCACCTTGCCGTCGCCGGCATAGTGATACGCAACCAGTGGCAGTTTTCCGTAGCGGCCTTCGACGCTCGAATTGTAGGCCAACACTGTGGCCCCCGCCGCGGGACGTTCGACCGCCGCGCACCAATAATAAGGAGGCATCCGCTGCCACACGTTCTGGTTGCGGCCGGGGTCGTCGTACAATCGCATGGTTTCGTGGATCACGCCAGCCGGGCTGATTTCCAGGCGGAACGGCTTGTAAGCCGGAGCTTCCATTCCCGCGGCGTTACTCTTGACCTTGACCGGCAACAAATCTTGAAACGCCTTATCAAACCGATGCGGCATTGCCTGCGTGCCCGCCGAGACGATCAGTCCGACTCCCTTTTCCCGCACCGCTTCGCTCAGCAATTCACGAAAGTCCGCGTCGATCAATTCGGGCGATGCGTCGCCGATGATGATTGTGTGGTACTTCGCGATGTCTTCAGGAGTGCGCGGCAACGCGGCCGCTTTCAATTCGTCCGACAAGCGCCGCCACTCCGTCTCGACAATGACATCGGGAGTTTCCTCGGTTCGGCCCGCCAGTCCGTTGTCGCGGCGAATTGCATTCTTGATGAAACGAAAGTCCCAACGCGGCAGGCCGTCGATGAACAGCACCTTCAACTTCTCTTCGCTGATGCGGACGAATGCCGTGTCGGTATTGTTGGCTCGCAGTTCTTCGGATTCCTCTTCGAGTGCCGGCACGTCGACGGTCAAGTAATGAGATCCCGCGTGTTTGGCTTCGTACGTTAATTCAATCTGCTGTTGCTCGGCATCGCGGACGACGCGTTCCTTGGTGTCGAGCACTTCGTCGCCGTCCTTCAATTCAATCTTCACGGGACGTCCGTCGAAGCCCTGCGATTGCAGCGTGACGTGAACTCGAACGGTGTCACCAACCGCAACCAATCCGGACGTGTAGACGTCGATAATCGACACATCTTGCACGCGCTGGCTGGAACCCAGCGGAGCGACGAACAACGGCGTTTTGGCATCGGCCGCCGCGCGTGCCGCCTGTGACGGCGAACGTCCGCCGGTGTTCTGACCGTCGGACATCAACAAAATACCGGCAACCTGCTGACCAGCCGCCTCTTCCAACACGCGAAAGATTGCTTCGCCGATCCGCGACGAAGTGCCGCCATCGGAAATAACGGCGGCGGTTTCGGTGTCTTCGGCATCAAAAACAATCGGAGTCAATTCGCGGGAAAACGAATAGACGCGCAATTCGTAATCATCTTTCAGCGGTTCCAAGAACGACTCTTTCGCCGCACGGACAACGGTCTGAGCCAACTCGGCCCGTCCGATTCGATTCAGAGCCTTTCGCGTGTCCGAATCGATTTCGCCTTCACTTGCTTCGTATCCCGCGGCTTGCGCGATCGCGACCAATTCCTCGTCCGATTCATACGGACCCGCCGGCAACTGCATACTCTGCGACGTATCGAACAGCACGGCAACGATCGGCTTCTTTGCAATCCGGTGGTCGATCTTCAGGTAGGGGCCGGCCAAAATGCAGATCAGCAGTGCCAAAATCGAAACTCGCGTGACGCTGAGCGTGATGCGAAACTTCCTCGGCACCGTGCTAAGATTGTCGCGCTGGCGGACATAAATGAACCACGCGACTGGGATCAGCAACAACAACCCGCCCCACAAAACGGCAGGCCGTTGAAACGCCAATTGGGTTTGGTCGAGGTGTTCGAGAACCTCGTCCGCGACTCCGATCGATTTGAGAAACGATTCCATGGATTTGTGATTTTTGAATTTCGATTTGCGATTATTTCAATCCAAAATCGCAAATCCAAAATCGCAAATCTTCCCTCTCACTTTTTTTCTGTCGCTCTGACTTTCGTCAAGCGTCGGAAGTAATCGCGGATAAACCGGCGGTATCCTTCCGGGCCTTCTTCGCGCAGTCCTTGCAATAGTTCTTCCCGCACCTTGGGTTGCATCTTCATGATCACCGTCCGAGCATCCAGATCGAGGTCGTCGAACTCGACGAGAATCAACTCGGTGCCGCCATCGACAGGCATCAACAGTCCCCGTGGATTCTGTGACGGCGTCGGCGGCTGATTTGACTTTTGGTTTTGCTGTTGGTTTTGTGCCTTCGATAGCATTTGCTGCATTCGCCGCATCATGGCCTGGGCCTGTTGCATGTTCATCGACTTCATCATTTTCGCCAACTGGCTGGCCTGATCGGGATTGGCCGCCGCCGCTTGCAATTGTTCGAGCATTTTTTCCAGTGACTGTTGGTCGGAAGCCAGCGCCTGTTCCGCCAAGTCCAGTTCTTCGACGCGATTGACCTGACGTGATCGCAATTCTTCACGCGGATCGTCCTCGCCATTGGAATCTTTCTTCTTTTTCTTGGCGGCTTTGGCCATCTCGCGAATCTTTTCGGCGAAACGCGGATCGAGCTTCGGCACGGGGCCTCCTAACGCCGGCATGAACAGCGGCGGTTCGTCCTCTTCGTCGTCAGCGTCGGCCTCTTTTTTCTTTTCGTCGTCTTTCTTCTTGTCTTTGGCGTCTTCATCACCCTCGGCGTCCGGTTCTTCCGTATCTTGTTCCTTCGGCGGAACCAGGTATTCGTCGCGTTCGGGATCGTACGGCCGTTTCGGGAATTGTGGCTGGTCGCGCATGCGGCGCAGTTCCTCGGAATCGAGGACCTTCCGCGCTTCCGCCAATTCCTTGTCCGATTCTTCGTCGAGTTTTTGTTGCTCTTCCTTCAGCTTCTCGAACAGGCGGTCGGACAGGTCTTTCATGTTGTCGCCGAGCAATTCTTCCTGCACGCCTTGCAGGTTCTTGAGATCCTTGCGCATGGCGTCGATGAATTCCTTGAGGTCGGCCAGTTCGCGCGCCGTCATCTCGGCGTTCTGCTTGGTGAGATCGCTGCGCAGATCGGCCAGTGCTTTGTCGATGTCGTTTTGGCTTTCCTTCTGAGCCTTCGACAACGCCTTCATTCGCTCTTGCAAGTCGTCCAAGTTACGTTGCAACTGCTTGCCTTGACGCTCGACTTCGGCGAGTTGCGGATCCTTGTTGGCGGCCTGCGTTCCCTTTTGCATCAGCGCGTTCAAATCCTGCATTGGCTGGACGGCCATTTGCTGAAACGCTTTCTGCACGGCATCGAGTTGCTTGGCGACTTCGGGCGGCAGCATTTGCTGGTTCGGAGCCTGTTTCGCCAACTCGGCCAGTTCATTGGCCACCTGCTTGCCCAATTGGACATTCTGGTTTTCCAGCTTCGCGATTTCGCCAAGCTCGCCGCGCAGTTCTTGCAGCGCCTTGTTCGTGTCGTCGGCCAATTCCATGGCTTTGGCGACATCTTCAGGTTTCAAGTCGGCCGGATCGATGGGCTTGTTCGGATCGGCATTCGCCAGTTTCTTGATCGCTTCGACCTTCGCTCTCTCAATTCGCTCGGAGACTTGTTTGTATTTCTCGGCCATCTTTTCGACCGATTCCTGCACCTTCTTCTGCTCGCCGATCAGTTTCAGCAACTTCTCTTGAAACGTGTCGGTCTTTTGTTCGAACTGAGCGAACTGGCGGTCAGCGGCTTTGTTGTCGTCGGCCAGCCGAATCGTGTAATCCTGAGTCGTGGCACTCTGCCCGCGGCAGTCGCGGACTTCGACGCGGTACTTCAATGTGTCGCCGACTTTGAGTTTCTCTTCGGTCAGGTCGAGTGTCACGACCGTCGTCTCGCTGCGTTGCGGCTGCTCGTATTGTTTGACAGGACGTCCCGTGAAGCCGTTGTTTTCACCGATTTGCACGGACATCACGATGATGTCGATCCCAAAATCGTCGAACGCCGAGATATAGATCGGCACCTTGACCGGAGTACTCAGCAGCAGATCCGTGCCCGGCCGTTCGATTGCCACCTGCGGCGGATTGTCGCGGATTGCCGTCAGTTTCCCTTCCTCCATTTGCTGGTTGGGATACTTCAACTTGTTCCGCAGTACGACTCGATAGAAGCCGTCGCGCATCAACGGAAATGTGCCCTTCCACTTTTGTGGCTTCGAGGTCGGTTGCTCGGAAACGTCTTCTTGATCGTCGGTCGGATCGCTGGACGGCTGATCCACGCGATGCAGCAAGATCGATTCGGTCGCGACCAATTGCGTGACCTGTTTCTGAGCGGCCGGCAGTGTTCCGGCGGCTCCCCAGAGACATTTGCCGCCAAACAGCGCGAAGCTGATTCCGTGTAAACGTTTGCCTTCCAGATCGAGCGACTTGGCGGGAACTTCCAGCCGCACCAACTTTCCGGCTTTGGGAAGATCGCCCATGTGAACTCGGCTGGGCGTGTCGGGCTTTCCCTCTTGGATCTTGTCAGCGCCCCAATATGCGCGATGTTCCCAACCCTGGCCGTCGTGCCATTTCAACATGATCGTTTCCGGCATTTGATCGGCGATCAGGTACACGTCAGCGAATAGACTCTCGCCGCGTTGCACCTCGAAACCAATCGGGGCTCCGTGAAATCCATGCGCGTGAGCCGCTTTGTTGGCCGCGTCGGTATGCGCTTTCTTACCGATCAGTTTTTCGTCGAATTCCCACTTGCCGTCCGCCGCGGCGCCATGCGGGATCTTGTCGGTGAACCAAGCCCGTTGAGGACGCTTCAACACGTCGACTGTTTTCGTTTTGAGCTGCAGTAATTGAATCTCGCCTTCACTCACATCGCCTTCGACATCGACGACGATTTCGACCGTGCTTTCTTTCGGTCCTGACACGTCGGCTGTCTGAGGCGGTCCGAAACGTGGTTCGGAAACCCGCATGTATTTCGGATAGTGCAGAGCTGTCTGGAGTCCGACGATCCGCGGGCGGTCGAGCATCGTGACCTTCATCTCTTTGGTCCAAGTCCCGCCGCCATGAACGCGATACGTGAACGAGTTTTGCATTCCCGTCAGTTGGAATGTGGTCTGATCGTCTTGCAGCTTGCCGAAGTAATACGAAAGCTGTTTGAGTTCGCCTTCGTCGTTGAAGATGTCGACTTCCAACCGCAACGGATCCTCGCCGCCGGGCGGATCGACTTGTCCCTGCTTCAAAACCACGGTGAAATCAACGAGTTCTCCACGCAACGTTTCATAATCACCCGGTTCGGTCTGATCGCCGAGCAATACGTCATAGTCGACACCCGACGCTGGTGGGATATCGGCAAACGGTTGAAAGATACGAGCCACCGCCGTCGACAGTCGATTGGAAAAAATCGCGAACGCCAAAATGACGGCGACGACACCGGCTCCCGTGAAGATTCCCGAACGCCGCAGACTGACAAGGTCGATGACCTTTTGCAGGCGGAAATCGCGAATCCGCTCGATGGCCTCTTTCACCAAGCGTCGATGAAACGCCAGGGAATGAGACTGTCCCGAGTCGTTGTCGGCGAAGTCCACACAACTGACCAACCGGTTGTGGATGTGGGGGATCTCTTTTTCGATTCGACGAGCGATCAGCACCCGCGTCAGCCGGCGGAACAACGGCCGAATCACGCCGACGATCACCGCGACGCCCGTCGGAATCACAATCAGCAGCAGCCCAACAAGCCGCATCGACGGCCACAGAGTCAACGCGAGGTCTGTCAGCGATACCGCGACCAACGTCGTCAGCAACAATCCAACCGTCAGCCCCGTGCCGGTCGTCACCCAACTCGACCGCAACCACAAACGCGTTCGTTGAATCAACCGGTTAACCGAAGAAGTGTCCGGCAAGTCGTTCGACGCCGTGTGCTGTCCGTTTCCACCATTCTGAGAGAAATCGGCCATGCTTTTCTCCTTGGGACGTTTGGTATGTCGGGACCATTCTGTCTTGCCCGTCCGGCGCCGCGAAAAGTACACGAATCGGCAACTCGAACCGGACAGTTCAAAATAGCTGTGCCACACTTACAGTTTCCGTATTCACAGAACATATCAAAGAACACTTGTGTTTGACTAGCAGGTTTCTTGAATGGCAGGGCCGTTTTGAACTTTCCGTTGCAAGCTGACTCTTCCGCGACGTTTTCAGCACCAAGCGCGGACAAGCCAAGGACTATCCGACCCGCCCGTGATATCTCTTGAAACACGCCGGGGGCATTTTCCTCTTGTACCGTGACCGCGCGGACGAGAAATACTGTCACGAAGGCAACCAGTAATGCGTGAATTGGCACGATCGGGACTGTGAGCGCATGTGTGTTCCATCTTGGATGTCAATTCTCGACTTGAGTCACGAATTCAACCATCCCCGGTCCCAGCGTTATCGCCACGGCGGCGAGTAATTTGGTTTTCGTTCGATGTCGTGTCGTATTCTGCACAAGTCGTTATTCATCACCGTTCCCGACCAACCAACGGATCCAGAAACTTGTAGAATTCTTGCGTCGCCGGATCGTCGGGTTTGCCGAGGTCGTTGTTCAAGCGGCTGTGGTTGCTGTCACGCTTGCCATACGCCTTGGCCGGGATTTCCACTGCCTTCAGCACGCTTTCAAGACGCCGTGCCTGGGCTCGCGTATCCGGGTTGCCGGGAAAATACAGGATCAGGAACGGCGGTATGCCTTTGCCTTTCGCGACATGCGTCACCGCCGAGAAATCGACGTGTTTCTCCGGGTCGTTTCCGAATTTCTGCCGATGACCAAACGTAAACATCTTGCCGCCGTAGAGCGTCTGCCGGTGCTCAGCGGTCATGATGATCTTGGGAATATCGTAAGTATCGCCGTCCACTGGGATGCAGCCTTTGAGAACATCGAACGACACTCCTTCTTTCTTCAGATACCGATCGTCGATGCAGATCAACGCCGCCAACTGGGCGCCGGCGGAATGTCCGCCCACAAAGATCCGCTTGGGATCGCCGCCAAATCTGGCGATGTTCTTGTACACCCAGCCGAGCGACTTGGCGACGTCGCCAGTCAGCTCTTCCATTTTCGCTTCCGGCAGAAGTCGATAGTTCGTCGAGACGAAGACAAATCCTCGCTCGGTCAGAACCTTGGGCTTCAGTGCGACATCGCTCTTGTCTCCAACAACCCAGCCACCACCGTGGATCCAGAACATGACGGGCAGCCTCTTCGCGGCCGGTTCTTCCGGCGTGTAGATATCGAGGACGTGGCGCTGGTGACCGTTCTCGACATACGGAATGTCGGACGTCAGCTTCTGGGCAATGGCGCCGTTGCAAAGGAAGAGCAACGGAAGAACGAGGGAAACCAGCTTAGTTGTCATCGTAGATTCTCCAATGTACGAATTAAGATCAGGTCAGTGTCTGGCGGCTCATTGCCAAACACAACGATGCGGTTCGTTCGGGGTTTGCTGCTCAAAGTTTGTGCTCAAGTATCATCAAACTCCGCGTGCTCCGGATCGACACTATTGATTCATTTAACGGCAAGGCGATGGCGCGCGACGTGGGCACACATCAGTCGAGTGCCGTCAATCTCATCACTCCTTCGCCTTGATCGCATCGTCTTGCTGCCTGTTGTGATTGTGCTTTGAATGAGTGTGCTCGGGTTCCAGAAATCCGATGCCGTACGCCAGCGCGACTCCAAGCAGTAGAGCCAGTGACAGCTTTCCACGGTCATGCGTATGAAACTCGACCTCGGGCAACAGGTCGCTCATCGAAATACACATGAAGGCACCTGCTGAAAACGCCAGAGCACACCCGACTATCACGTGATGGAAATCGGCAAATTGGCGAATTCCCGTCAGAAAAAGTACGGCTCCGAAGGGACACATCAACGAGAATCCGAAATTCACAAGCGTGCGTGATGCGACCGACCAACGGCTGGCGGCCATCAACGACGTGATTGAAACAGCGTCCAACGGCTTGTGCAAGACGACGGCCAGAAACGTGCCCAACCCCAACATCCACGCCGCGTTGCCATGAGCTGCGTCCACTTCGACACTGGCCGCCAACGCCGCTCCGTCGATCATCGTGTGAATCGATAGGCCAAATGCGATTCCCGCCCAACTCAGTTTGTGGCCGTGCGAATGATTGTGTGCCGGATTTGGCAAGTTGGCCGAATCGTGATCGTGCGAGTGTGGTCCATCATCCGCACACTGGCCTGACTCGTGATAGAAGCTGTCCGCCGGGCCGTGCTGATGAAAATGGAACGTCCGCAATAAGAAAAACATCCCCAGAAATCCGACCATTACCCACCACAATGTCCGGTCTAAGTCGCCCAACTTGGCAAAGGAATGAGGCAACATGTGGAACAGCCCAATTCCCAGCATCAGCCCCCCGACAAAGCTGATCATCAATTGCATACGCGTATGAGTCAGCTCGATGAGCTGCGGCAACCACCCACCCGCCAGCGATGCAAGGACGATGACGACACATTGCACGGCGATGACGTACCCAACGGCGCTCGCACTTGCGGCATCCGAGTTGACCCCGTTCACAACGATGCCGTTTGAATCCTGGCCGTCATTGTCTTCCGCCGCATGGCAACTCGGCCAAGCGAACGCGATGCCTGCAAAAAGAGCAACTAGGAACGAAACTTTGCCGTTCATTCGAAACGATCTGCCGATTTTGTATTCTGTGAGATATCCCAGGCCAGACGACGCATTATGGCATCACCTGGGCTTAATGTAAACCATTTGCAATTGCATCACAAAATCATTATGGACGTGCTCTTGATACGCGCACTGTGGGCGGTCTTGGTTATCGCGTACGCTTTGTGGCGATATGGCAGTCGTGAAGATAACGCCATCGGAATTGGATGCGTGGCCGTCATCGTCTTGCTCATTGGGATGTTCGCAGTCGTCTCTTGAGTTGTTTCGCTGTAATGCCGTTTTCCGACCGACATTCATCGTGTGTGGCCCCATTTCCCAGAAAACACGAATCCGGCCTGCGGCTTTCGCGAACGCGGGGCGAGATCACGACTTCGCAACCCATCCGGCAATCCCGCCGGGTCGGCGGCATAGCCGATCGCGATTGCGGTCATCGGGTTGACTCCTTCGGGAACCTCGAAAAGCTCGCGTGCTTTGTCGGGAAAAATGCCGATCATCTGATGCAGCGACAAGCCGCGCGACGTTGCTTCGGTCGACAGATTGCTGACGGCCTGTCCCAAATCGTATTCGGCCGCGGCATTCGGTTTACGATTCCGATCGAACGCGAGCGAAGTGCATGTGATGACAAGCACCGGAGCATCCTTGGCCCACGTTTGGTTGCCGTCCACCAAGCACGACAACGCCTTTTCGAAGTCCGCGGTGTTATCACGAGTTGTCACGATGAAACTCCACGGCTGTTCGTTGTACGAAGAAGCGGCCCAACGAGCCGCCTCGAACAGCGAATTCAAATCGTCCGCGGCGACGGGCCGGTTTTCGAATCCGCAAGGACTCCATCGAGCCGAAATCAGTTCGTGAATGGGAAAGTCGGTTGGCGTTTCTTTAGTCATTGTGATCCAATGTCCGTTTTCAATGTTCAGATTGCAGTGCTTTGGAACTGCGCAAAAATAAGTTGATCAATTCAACAGACTCCTGCCGCCTTGTGCGGCCGGTGAATAGTTTGAACGGCTAGCACCATTCACATCGAGATTCCACAAGACCCTTGCCAGCTTGTCTGGCAAGTGAATGAGTTTAGCAGGCGAAACTGCTTCACCCGCCGGACGAGCTGGACGAGCTGGCGGGGGGGGGAATTGGGGAGTGGCTGAACTTCTGCGGTGCTGGAATCTGAAGTCACGCTACGGTCGTAACTTACAATAAATTCTATTACTTCTTCATAAACCACTCAGCGATCATGTAAGCCACGAATAATAAAGTAGTGGCAAAAGAGATTATGGTGAAGCAACCGGAGCAACCGGGCTCACCTTCATTTGGATTTGGATACCGAGGGTTTGACATGGCGGTGCTGTCATCAGAACGTGTTGCTCAAATCAAAATTCACGCAGCCGCCACGACTTCCAGCAGCCGCCACGACTTCCAAGAGTTCTCGAAGTTTCATCGGCCTAGGCGTCAATCCGCTGGCCATTGCTGGCGTCTGTCCATCCAACGACATGTGAGGCCGACAGAAGTTGTACGACGCGAAGAAAATCGATTGCATGGCCGTGTGAAGCTGCAGCGACTTGGAGAATCCGTTCGTCAATCTCGTGAATCTTCTCATTTGCATTCTTCAGCCACTACCGAAAATTGATCAACTTATTTGTCGCTGTTCCTCAGTTTTCCGTCTATCCTATTACGAGACTGTAAACTGAAAGCTGAGGACAGGATACTAACCCCTGCGATTATTTCCCAATTTTGATATGCTGTTCGCCGTCTAAACCAAGAACAGGAGACATCACATGTCCGGCTGGATGGGAAAACTTTTGCGAGTTGATTTGACGACTGGAACATCATCGGTCGAGGACATCCCAACCGAGTGGTTGGAAGAATACATTGGAGGCCGCGGTCTCGGCGATCGGTATCTTTACGAGGAACTCGATCCAACGGTCGATCCGCTCGCGCCGGAAAACAAGTTGATCTTTGCCACGGGTCCGCTGACGGGCACGCCGGCTCCGTGCGGTTCCCGTTACATGGTGATTACCAAAGGCGCCTTAACAAACGCCATCACCACGTCGAATTCTGGCGGTCACTGGGGACCGGAACTAAAATTCGCCGGCTATGACCTGCTGATTCTGGAAGGTAAAGCACCGAATCCCAGTTACCTCTATATCTACGACGATCAGGTCGAGGTCCGCAGCGCCGCCGATTACTGGGGCAAGACAGTCTCGCAAACCGAAGACGGATTGCGGAAAGACTTGGGGATTCCCAACCTTCGCGTTTCGTGCATTGGTCCGGCCGGCGAGAACCTGGTGAAATTCGCCTGCATCATGAACGACAAGCACCGAGCAGCCGGACGTAGCGGTGTCGGAGCCGTCATGGGTTCGAAGAATCTGAAAGCGATTGCCGTCCGTGGCACGGGAAGCGTCAGCGTCGCGAATCCCGAAGCCTTCATGAAAGCCGTCTGGGACATGCGGGCCGTCATGGAAGCCAATCCCGGTTACGCCGCGTTTTCCGATCTGGGCACGGCCGCCACCATTGACCTGACAAACGCGCATGGCGGCTTGCCGACACGCAACTTCGAATCTGGGCAGTTCGAGGAATACGAAAACCTGAACGGCAACGCCATCAAAGATACGCGCATGGTGGCGAACAAGGCATGCTTTGCTTGCACGATCGCCTGTGGCCGCGTTTGCCGCTTGGGAGAACATGCCGACAAATTCACCGTCAACACTCATCCTCGAAACTGGAAGATTGCCGGCGAAGGTCCCGAATACGAAGCCGCGTGGGCGCTGGGCGCCGAATGCGGGATCGGTGACCTGGACGCTGTCTTGAAAGCCAACTGGCTGTGCAACGATCTGGGAATGGACCCCATTTCGATGGGCGCAACGCTGGCCGCCGCCATGGAACTGTATAAGAACGGCGTCATCACCGACGACATGGTCGAACTGCCGTTGAACTTCGGATCGGAAGACGCCTTGGTCCGCATGACCGAAGCCACTGCCTTTCGGGAAGGCTTCGGCGACGAACTGGCGGAAGGCTCGAAACGCATGGGCGACAAGTTGCAGCACCCCGAAGTCTTCATGGGGGTCAAGTCGCAAGAGTTCCCGGCATACGATCCGCGTGGA
>CAUZVF010000037.1:0-13210 GCA_963582955.1 Planctomycetota bacterium | reverse complement strand
CACATCAGCCGCCTTTACCAATCGATGAAAGTCGCGCGGATTGATCCAGGGATCGATGCCGACCGCATGACGCAGATTACGCTAGAAGTTCTGGAAACGAATCTGCCGTTAATGAACGCCGAAGACGATTGCTGGATCGTCCACAATATCTCTCGTGGACTGACGGTGCACGGCCCTGATCCGTCACAGCGTAATCCGGCGACGATTATAATCTATACGGCTCACATGGATCTGACCGGCTGGGCGAAGTTCTATACGGAAGGCTGCCACGCGGTGACTCCCATGAGCCGCGTTACGCCGTCGCAGTCTCTCGATCCAAGAATCAAGAACCGCAGCCGGCTGCCGTACACTCTGGCGGAAATGGAAGTCAAGTTGGTCGACCGTGAGGCGCAGGGTGTGATCCTCGACATCCACGGTAATGTCGCGGAAAACAAGGGCGGCAACATTTTCATTGTGCAAGACGGAACGTTGAAAACTCCGACGACCGCCAATTGCCTTGCCGGAATCAGCCGCGAAACGGTTCTCGAACTTGCTGACAAATTGCAAATCCCCGCCATCGAGACGATTCTGCAGCCGTACGACCTCTACACCGCCGACGAGTTGTTCTTTACCAGTACGCCGTATTGCATCATGCCGGCGACGAAGTTCAACGGCTTACCGGTGGGCGACGGAAACGTGGGAACGGTAACACGGCAATTGCTGAGCGCGTGGAGCGAACTGGCGGGGATCGACATCGTCGAACAAGCGCGGCGACAATTGTGAACCGCGCGACCGGCAATTGACCGCGAAACCGTGTCATTCCTGACGACCAAAAACGGCTCCAGGGGCGCTGCGGGCCCATGCTCAATGGCACTCACTTTGTAGAACAATTGTCATCAATTGCTTCCCCACATGCAGAAAACAGTTGGGACAACGGTTCTACACACCCGAAACTCCAGGCCGATAATCTATCGAGGATGTCGCCGATTGCCGAATTATGTACAATGGCGGTCGGTGCGAAATCGATCCATCGAGTTACTTCGAATCAAGGGTATTGGTCATGTTGAACGTTTTGGGACGTTCGAGACATGTTTGTGATGGCGTCAGCCGACGTGAGCTGTTGCAGATTGGCGGCACTGGCTTGTTCGGGCTGAATCTGCCGAAACTGCTCGCGGCCGAGGAAGCTCAACCGTTTCGGAACGCGCGCGCCAAGTCGGTGATCTTCCTGTTTCTGTTTGGCGGACCCAGCCAATTGGAAACGTTGGATCTGAAACCAGACGCTCCCGCAAAAATTCGTGGCCCGTTCAAACCGATTGCATCACGGACTCCCGGATTGCAAATCTGCGAGCACATGCCACGCACGGCTGCGGTGACCGACAAACTTTGCGTCTTGAAGACGATGACGCATGGTTACAACGATCACAGCGGCGCGGGACATTACATCCAGACAGGCCATCGCTGGCACATCAAAATCGGCGGCGGTTTCAGCGTGACGCCGAAAGACTGGCCTTCGATGGGCTCGGTCACCGAGTACGTCTCGCAAACAGTTGGCGGCCAACGTCGCGACCTTCCGAACTATGTCGTGCTGCCCAATTGGCTTGGCAGCTTGCAAGAGAAAGGCCAGTATCGCCGGCCGGGAGAATACGCGGGTTGGTTGGGTCGCGGTTTCGAACCGCTGACGACCAACATTCAGAAGAAGGACCTGAACGACAACCCCTTCTGGCGCGATTGCAGCGACGAAGAATTGAAGTACGAGATCCAAGGGCTCGTCAACCACGAGTCATTGACCTTGGACCGGCTGAATCAACGGCGATCTCTGCTTGAGCAATTCGATGTCCAACAAGCCGCGGCCGACTCGCATGCCACTGCGACCTACGATCAATTTCAACAGCGAGCGTTGGGGCTGGTCACGTCCGACCGGACTCGCCGGGCACTCGATATTCGACAAGAACCACCAGAACTGCGAGACAAATACGGACGGCACCTTTATGGCCAGTCGTGCCTGATGGCCCGGCGCCTGATCGAAGCCGGTGTGCGATTTGTCACAGTGCATTACGACTGCTGCGATGGCTATAGCTGGGATTCGCACCGAAGCAGCCATCACCTGAAGAACTTTCTGATCCCGACCTACGACCAAGCATTGGCCGCATTGCTGACCGATTTGGACGACCGTGGACTGTTGGACGAAACGCTGGTCGTCGCGGTCGGAGAAATGGGCCGCACTCCCACCGCCAACTCAAAATGGGGCCGTGGCCACTGGAGCACTCTGTTCCCCGCCGTCCTGGCCGGAGCTGGAATTCGCGGCCGCACGATCTACGGAGAAACCGACCGCGACGCCGCCTATCCGATCGAAAAACCCACCAGCCCCGAAGACCTGGCGGCAACGATCTATCACTCTCTCGGCATCGACCCGCACTTACGCGTCAACGACCGCCAAGGCCGACCGACCCCGATTGTTGACGGTGGTGAGCCGGTTTTGGAACTGTTTGGTTAAACATGGTGCTAGAAAAGCACTCCGTAAAACATGGCGAGAACTCCCACGCCAAAGACAAGAGCCAGCAATCCGCGTGCTGCATCTGCAACACCGGCAAGTCGTGGATGGTCAGCCCAGCAATTATGGACATGAAGAAGCAGCCCTAAACTCAGGTAAGCGACGCCCGCCGCGACGGCGGAAAAGCCAGACAAGTTCACAAAGCCGCGGCGGCCGATGAACTTGGAATGCTCGCTCAGCACGGATGATAGGCCATAAAGAAATGGCAAGGCTGGTGCAATCAGGCCCATCAGCAGCTTGCGGATTCGCTCTTCAGAACGGGAATTTGTGATACCAAGAGTTGCATCATACAGCTTCAGAAAGCGATCCATTGAGAAGTCCCCCGTATTTTGTTCGACCAGTCAAATTCGCATGCTGGAATTGCGTTGGGCGATGTGAACGCGATGTTCTCGATCGGGGATCAAGGAAATTCGCAAGAGCCGTCGACAAACAGACCTTTCGTTTCGACACGCGCCGCGTCGAAGCTGGGCTGGCCGACGCAACAATTGAATCACGCCGAGATCAACTCATTCAACTGCGATCGAGTTTGGCGGGCGTCGGGATGTGGAACTCTACCGCCCGTGCTATCGACATGTCGTCAGTTCTCGAATATCTTCAGTTGTTTGAATCGGGCTGTCCGCTCAGCTTGATGGCGAATCATTCATGAGGCATCAAATTCTGGGGATTCCATCATGTTGAGTATTCTCGGCAGCTCTCCACGAACTTGCGATGGCGTCGGCCGTCGCGAGTTGCTGCAAGCGGGCGGAGCGGGGCTTCTGGGAATGAGTCTTCCAAAGTTGCTCGCCGCGGAGGCATTGCAGACTCCAATAACGGCCCGCGCCAAGTCGGTCTTGTTTGTCTTTTTGTACGGAGGCCCCAGCCAATTAGAGACGTTCGATATGAAGCCCGCGGCTCCCAGCAGCATTCGCGGGCCGTTCAGGCCGATCGCGGCTCGAACGCCTGGCTTGCGGATTTGCGAACATCTGCCGCGGCTGGCCGAGCGGTCTGACAAGTACGCCGTTGTCCGCTCAGTGAATCATCCGCAGAATGACCATAACGGAACGCATTTTATCCAGACAGGGCACACAATTCCTCCAGCGGAACGCGGAGCCGCCAAAGTCGCGGCGACGGAAAAAGACTGGCCCGCGTTTGGGTCCGTGATCTCGTACCTCGACGCGCACTCAGAACGCAAGACGGCAAGCCAGTTTCCGCCCTACGTCTACCTGCCGCGGCTGTTGGGACACTTCGCCGGTTACGACATCAACGGTCAATATGCCGGCTGGCTGGGAAAGGCGTGGGATCCGATGGCCACGGCCATTCAGAAACGCCATGCGACCGACAACCCGTATTTTCGTGACTGCACGGACGACGAACTCGATTTTCGCCTGGCCGGACTTGACCCGCTTCCCGCCGTCACCATGGACCGGTTGAATCGGCGACAGAGCCTGTTGCAGCAATTTGATGCTCAACGCCGATCTTTCGAGCAGTCTGCCCGCGTCCGTAACTTCAGCACACGGCGCGAGCATGCGATGAAGCTGCTGACTTCAGGCGATGTTTCTCAGGCGTTTGACCTTCGTCGCGAACCGGACGCGCTGCGAGATCGTTACGGCCGCAATCTGTTTGGTCAGTCGTTGCTCATGGGCCGGCGGCTGATCGAGGCGGGATCGAGATTCGTGACCGTCGCTTGGGACATGGCGGTTCGTGGTGACGACACCACAAGCTGGGACAGTCACCGCGATCTCACGCGAGTGATGAAGGACCACTTGCTGCCGGGTCTCGACCGGGGACTGCCGGCACTGCTCGACGATATGCACGACAGCGGACTGCTGGACGAAACGTTGGTCTTCGTCGCTGGCGAAATGGGCCGCACGCCCAAATTCATCAACCGTGGCGCCGCAGACGGGCGTGATCACTGGTCGTACTGTTTCCCCTGCCTGTTCGCGGGTGCTGGTACGCGAGGCGGCACGATCTACGGACAGTCCGACAAACACGCCGCCTATCCCGTGACGCATCCGGTTTCCCCCGGAGACCTGGCTGCCACCATTTATGAATCGCTCGGAATCGCACCCGACTTGCGTATCCCCAATGCGTTGGGCCAACCCGTCCCACTTGTCGAAAGCGGACAGCCACTCAGAAATCTTTTCGTCTGATGTTGGTAACGAGTGGCATGAATTCTGTGCCGAGATTCAAACGATGCACACATTCAAATTCCTGATCGTTGGGCTGGCCATTGCTCTTACGGCCTGTGCCAACGCACAAGAGCCGCGACCGAGTCGGCTGAACGGGTACGTAGGCGGCCCTTACAAAATCGTCGCGACCGACGTCACCGGCGACAGCCTGATCGATGTGGTGCTGGGGTATCACATGATCGGCATCGTGTCGGTCGAGCAGGGAAACGGCCGGGGGCAGTTGTCGCCCTTGGCGTTGAATGTGTTTTCCGACGAGGACCGTAAGATCAACTCCGACGACGTCTCATGGTCTGAGCCGCATGTGCATAATCTGGCCTTCGGTGATGTTGATCGCGACGGATTAGTCGATTTGATTGTCGCGGTCGGCGGACTGAGCACGGTCAGACCCGGACGCGTCGTAATCGCGCGGAATCAGGGCAATGGGAAGTTCGAACGGAAACTCGAATACTCGGTGCCCAGCCAGGCGAAGGGTGTGCGATTCGCCGACCTGAATCGCGATGGTCAACTGGATGTGCTCTACACGGCGCGAGGTTCAGGTTACAAGGATGATTTGGCCCGCGGCCGGCTTTACATTCGCTCCGGTCTTGGCGGCTGGAAATTCGGGCCGGCCATCGAATCCGACGCGGGAAAGTCGGCGTATTACATCGAAACAGCCGACCTGAACAACGACGGTTTCGTCGACGTGATTGTGCCCAACGAGCACGATAGTTGCGTGACGTATTTCATCAACCCCGGAAAGACGATCTTTGCTGCCCACAAAACGCTGCCGAGCCGTCTGGTCAGAGCTACCAGAATTCCCAATCGGCGATCTCACGCGATCAACGACGTCCGCGCCGCTGACTTGAACGGCGACGGAAACCAAGACTTACTAACCGCCAATCTAGGCACGTCGACGGTTTCAGTTTTCCTCGGCAATGGCGACGGCACATTTCAGAAGGACACGCTGATTGACGCCGGCAAGAACGGGGCGTTTCTAGGTGTTGGCGACTTCGACAGCGACGGCGATACCGACTTTGTGATCACGCACTGGACCGAAGATTTCGCGTCGGTGTTTTTGAATCTCGGTGACGGCAAGTTTGCGCCGCGCAAAGACTATAAGACCGGCCTTGGCAACTACGGAGTTGACGTGGCGGACATCAACCGAGATGGACACCTTGATTTTCTAACAGCCAACTACCGCGCGCGAAGTCTATCCGTTCTGTTCGGCATCGGTAACGGAACATTCAAGGCCGCGGTGACCAATTCCAAGGCGCTGCGGTCGCCTGAGAACACCGCGACGAAGACACGGCCAATCATGTGATTCGAGTTGGCCAGTACGTGGGGATTATCGCGCGTGAAATGGGCATCGGTGATGCCACCTCGCGAACGCTGCGACTCGCCGCTTTGTTGCACGACGTAGGAAAGATTGGAATTTCGGACACGATTTTTCTAAAGCCCAGCAAGTTCACGGACGAAGAATACGATCTCATGAAAAAGCACTGCGATTACGGTCACTCGATTTGCGATCCCGTGTCCGGTGAAAAGTCACCTGCAATGTCACCGCGTACGATGCTGGCCGCGCGGATCTTGCGTGGCGCGACGGCGCCGCTACTCCAGGCAGCCGGCGCGATTGCGTTGACGCATCACGAGAAGTGGGACGGAAGCGGTTATCCCCACCGTCTGTCGGGCGAAGACATCCCGATCGAAGGCCGCATCACGGCGGTTGCCGACGTGTTCGACGTGCTGAGCAGCAAACGTCCCTATTAGCCGGCCTTCCCGCTCGAAAAGTGCTTCGCCATCCTCGAAGAAGACCGCGGCACGCATTTCGATCCGCAAGTCGTTGACGCATTCTTCACGCAAAAAGAAGAGGCGTTAGAAGTGCGGTCGAATTACGCGGATGAGTAAACGTCGGCGGTGGCTTATTGACGTGCCCAATTGGGTACCACGTCTTGCCGTTCAGGTAAGGCGTGTCGCGCAGCGACTGGAAAACGCAGGACGGGCAGTCAATCGGGTCAGGAATCTCCACTCGTCACAGCCAGCACAAGAACAGTTTCCGGTCGCTGCGCGGCACACCTTCGGTCGAAGGCGTGATACCCATCGTGCTGTCAAAAACATCGAGTTCACGCCGAGCACGGTCGACGGCGTTGGACTAACTCCACGCACGGCGGAAGAGGTCTACCCAATTGCGGTACATGATGCCTTCAATGTCGTCCGAGCTGTAGCCGCGTTTTTCGAGAATGCCGGCAAACATACCGAGGTCGGCAATCGTGTCGAGGTCGTGCGGAGTTTGTTCTTTGCCAAATCCGCCGTCTAGGTCCGTACCGATTCCGCAATATTTGGCGCTTCCCGCAAGTTGGCAGATGTGGTCGGTGTGGTCGGCGATGTCGGCGACGCAAATCGTCTTGGGATCGGAAACACCAATCGTCCAGCCAGGTTTTACCATCCAACAATCGAACGCCGCACCGATGACGGCGTCGCGTTCGACGAGTGCTTTGATTTGGTCATCAGTTAATTGCCGGTCGGCCGGCGCCAACGAGCGGCAATTGTGGTGACTGGCCAGGATCGGGCCTTCGAATACTTCGAGTGCTTCCCAGAATGACTGGTCGGCGAGATGCGTTACGTCCAACAACATGCCGACTTTGTCCATCTCTTTGAGTAGCTCCGAGCCGCCCTCTTTCAATCCTCCTTCACTACCCGTGCCGTAACAGTACGGAGCTTCCCCGTAATGTGCCGGGCCGAGGATTCGCAGTCCCGCCTCGTACCATTCCGGAATCTGCGACGGCGAGAGGATTGGCGGGCTGCCTTCCATGCTCAGGATGTATCCGATCGGCAGTTGGCCCGTCTCGTCGGCTACCCACTGGGCGACATGCTCATCGAGCGATGCTTTGTCCGAGATGTTGCGTAACACTCCACGAGTGACCATTGCTTGGTAATACTTCAGTTGGCCCATCGCGGCTCCGAATGCGGCTTCGCGAGATTGATAATGGCTCAGAGCGCTGTCTTTGCGATGCAGCCGTGGTAACAACGTCGAGATCGTCATGCCAACGCGGCCGCGCCGGAGTTCGTCCCACGAAACCGTGCATTCACCAGGATTGATGCCGGTGAATTGCTGTTCGAACTGTCGCAGCTCACTGACGGGCAACATCAGGTCGCGATTCCATTCAATCGCGTTCCAGGCCATATCCAGGTGAGCGTCAAAAATGAGCTTTTGCATGGAGTCCTTCTTTAATATTCATTATGTGTCTAGAAGTTCGGCGTCGTTGAAGCAGTAGGTCTCGCGAGCCGAGCGAGACCATTGAACATCCAATGATTAACCACATTCGTGGACCCGCTCGGCTCGCGGGACCTACTTTGTGGCACAGGGACATGCCGCGACGGCGAGTGCCACCCAACCGACGATCATTAACGTTCCGCCGATGGGGGCCACCATTCCAAACTTTGTGATCCCGGTGAGCGTCAATGCGTACAGGCTGCCGGAAAACAGGACGATCCCCAGCAAGAACGACCAACCGGCAATCTGCAGTGATTTCTTTCGCCGCACTTGTGACAAAAACCCAACGGCGATCAGTCCCAGAGCATGCCACATTTGATAGCGTGCGCCGGTTTTGAAATCTTCGAGGTATTTGTACGAAGCAGGAACCGAGTGGCCGGCAATCGTCTTCGGCGCGGCCGACACATATTTCTCGGCGAAGTAAGTGTCCAATCCGTGAGCCCCGAATGCTCCGGCCATCACGGCCAATCCCGCCATGGCCGCTCCGATCGACAGCCAGCTATTTGAACAACACATTCGATAATCCCCTGCGGCGAACCGGTTTCGAACGACCTTGCCCATCAATCAACACGCAACTCTAGCGAACCGATCAACGAAGCTCACGCGACAGCTCGATCTTTGCACCGAGCAGGTTTAGAAACTCGGCCTACCATGGCGGATGAGCGGGCTAGGCGGGTGCCGTGACGAGGTTGCCGTCGACGTGAGCCTGGTCGACGGGAATCTCGACATAACTGGCGCCGGCCACCGAAACATCGGGGCCGCAAGCTGGGTGGGCCGTGCAGCTCTTGCCAGGCAAGACTGCTGCCGCCGCCAGGAGTTGCCGACCATGACGAATCGCGGCGATTGGTTTGTCGGCTTCTGCAAAGTGCCTGACGATCACGAGGACGCGATCGTTCAAACGAATGTATTCCGGAGCCCGGCCGCGGGAAACCGTAAGCTAGCGGCCAATGGCATTCACTTTACCGACGGTATCGTTTCGTCAAGTTAAACGACGAGTCGAACAGTTATCCGTTTTGGCCAGGAACCTCACGGTTCCTGGCCCCCATCAACGGTTTCCCGAATGTTGCATCTAAAGTGAGTGGCATTGGGCTAGCGCCCGGCGGCTGATGAATCCGACAGTTGTTCATTGGCCGATACTAATTCAACTATCTCTTCGCGCGACGGAAGGCCCGGCGGGCGCGTTGGAGCTGCGTCGTTCCGTTGTTGGCTCGGTTTGACACCGTGTCCGGAACATTCGGCCGACGAAGACTCCCGGCATTGCCACGCAGTGAACTGGCGGGAGGAACTTGCCGACGCTGAACTGTTGACTCACGCACTCCTTGAAGAGACGACCTGCGGTGCGTCAAGGATCTTGTTGCCGTCCGAGTCGCCGATGGCGTGATGCCACGCGGCATTGACGACAGCCCACGAGCGCGCTCGGGCGTGCGGCTTGGAAAATCGGCCGTGCGGCGTGAGAAGTTGCGGTCGGGACTAGCCGGTGGCGACGTTTGCTCGCCCGTAGAAGTGCGTGTGCGCGCTTGGCCGTCCGAACCGAAGAAACTCTGCTCGCGCGTGAATGCGTTGCCATCACGTTCGATGGAACCAGTACGAGTGATCTGATTTCCGTTCGGAAGCGTCGTCGTGCGATCAAACGACCGGCCGCCGTCACCGAACTCACGAGTGCCCGTCCGTGTCAACGTCTGTCCGTTGGGGTCGGTGATCGACTGCTCACGCGCGAATGTGTTGTCGTCGCGTTCGGAGAAGCCAGTTCGAGTAATCTCGTTTCCGTTAGGAAGAGTTGTCGTCCTCTCGAATGACCGAGTGCCGTCGCCGAATTCGCGAGTGCTAGATTGAGTAAACGTTTGGCCGTTGGGGCCTGTGAGTGATCGTTCGCGCGTGAAAGAATTGCCGTCGCGTTCAAAGCTGTTGGTTCGAGTGATCTCGTTACCATTCGGCAAAGTTGTCGTGCTGGTTCGGTATCGGCCGTCCTCGGTTCGTTCACGCGTGAATCGCGGGTCGGCTCGACGTGCGGTTTGTTCGCCAGCCAACAACTCGAGTTCGCGCCGCGTATAGTCCGTCTGACCAATTCGTTCTCTCGTTCCGGGATCAGTGTTCAAGATCCGTGATCGGCCATTTCCGATGGCATTGGGAACAAATCCATGACTGTCACGCGCTGTGAGCGATCGTTCACGGTTGTAATCCCCACGATCGGGCGTTTCAGTGCGTGCCAAGCGGTCTTGATTTGGCCGAACGGCATTATCGATCGACGAATAGCCGTCGTCGGAATAGTTGCGAACCATGTTGCGTCCGTCGGGACCCGTGAAACCTCGCTCGCGATCGAACGATTCGGTGTCACGTTGTCGATAGCCTGCACGAATGACCGAGTTGCCATGAGGCTCGGTCCTTGACGCCGTCATCGATCGGGTGTTTTCGGTCCTATCAAATTCACCGCCTCGATCAAACCCGTTCATTTGACGCCCCGCGAACGGATCGTCGCTCGGAATTGGGCCATTATCGCGGGATGCGCGATTGCGGAAGAATGGGTTGCTGGAATCACGATCCGCCATTTCAGCCTGCTTGGCCCGTGATTTGCGTTTGAACGGATTGCGGATGGGTTTGAAGATTTTTTGGTACCATTTTTTCCGAGGAGCAGCAGCGTCCTGCGCCACCGCCCTTGTCGTCGTGATGGTGACGAGCATCGCCACACAAACGAGCAAACACAGACAATTCTTCTTTCGCATGGCTTACAACCTTCCGTGTCAATGTCCTTTGAGGAATCCTGCTGCCGCAGGCATGAGCCGGCCGTGGCCGGGTGGTTAAAATCGGTACGAGAATCCGACTCCGGTAAAAAAATCCGGAGCGACATCGTTCAAACCGACACCAACGCGGCCGTCGATTTGCAGGTGTTCGGTAACAACGTAGTAAACGCCGACATCGGCTAAGTACTGGTCGATGTTGTTGGCGGACTTGTGACGAAAAAACGCAATCCATTCGGCATACATGCCGTATCGGTCGCTGAGCAGATAATCGGCCGAGACCGATTGTTGCAGATCAAAGAAATCGTCGCCGTTGTTTCGCAACAACGCAATTCCCGTGCTGCCGGAGACAAGCAACCGGTCGTCGATTGTCCAACTGTAAAGCACATCGGCGATCGGTTGCAGACTGGGCAGCGAGAACGCGGAACCTTCGGTTTCGATTGGCGCCGAAGCGGAAAACGCTGTCCGAGGTATCGCGCCCGTCTGGTCCCACAACGCCAACTTGAAACCCACATTCGGATTTGTGCCGTCGTCAAACGAACCGGAATCTCCGATCAGATCGTCGGTGAAGTGTGAAACAATGATTCCCGGCCAAGAGCCACGGATTTCGAAGTTATCCGTGACACTGTACCGCACCAGCAGATCGGGGAAGAAATGTTGAATCAGGCGGATGTCGTCTTCGTCGTCGTAGTTCAGTGTGTATCCGCCCTCGATTTGCAAACGGCCACGAATCAATGTTCGTGATGATTCCGTGAACTGCGGACGGTCAGTTGTGAATGGCCGTCCCGATTTGGCCGTCTCATCGAATGTCGCCTGTTGGACATCGGGATCAGCAAATTCGAAATTCATGAAGCGGTCCATCACGCGATGGCATTCCATTTCGAAGTCGGCATTCACCGTGGGCAATTCGTAGAATGTCGTTGAGCTGCCGTCGTGCGAGTCACGATCCTGAGCACACACGCATGAAGTCATCATCATCGATACCATTAAATTATGGACGGTGCGCAACCGATGGTTGATTGTTCTGAAACTTCTTTCGCACATTCGGCGCGGATAAACCGTGTCGGAGTCCAGATTCATCAGCCCGTGACTGTGCACAAAACGAACTCTCGATGAATGGGAAATTCAGCGACCGGCGGGCGAGTCATTTTGCAATCGCGACAGCGCGCGTTGCCAAGCCGGCAGCCGAACCACAAAGTCAAAATAGATGAAATGGGTAAATACAAGGATGCCAGAACGGCATCGAGTTGAGGTGAGAGAAACGCTATTTAGCAGAATCGTCGAAGCGAGAGAAGCACAATCGTTCAAATTCCGTGATGAAAAGTGCGCGACAAAGTTTGGCTCCGTTGCGACATTCCAATAATTCAGTCAACGAATTTCCGTCAAAGTGGGCGGATTCGGGGGAGCATTCTGTTTATGGGACGAGTGACGAACCCAAAGGATTGAGATTATTCGTATCCACAATGCCCTGCTGGTAATTGTCTGTCTGACTCGGTCCCCGCTGACATGACGCCGAAGACTCCGATCGACGAGAATTTTCGGGGCTCATCGCGACAAAGTAAATGCGGATTTCACTTTTGTTGTTTGCCGGTCGCCGGTTTCTTCGGTGCGAAGAACTTCTGATTGATGAGTTTGACGGCTGATGGCTTGATGATTTTTAGCTTGCCCCGAAGTTTGATCGTTTTCGGCCGTAGGCATTTTTGATCGGTGCATGGTTGATAGCGGACTCGGATTTCGATTTCATCTTCGTTGCCCAGTGATTTGGCGGGAACGGTGATCGTGGCGTAGATCGCCATGCGGCCTTCGTACACGCGCGACGCTTCCGGCAGGCCATCGACTTTCAGCAGTTTTCCTTTTGGATAGCGAACGTTGCTGAGTTTCAATCCCTGCTTCGACACGATCTTCAGCGTCGTCGGAATCAGGAAGTCGGGCTTGGCGGGGTTCGTGTTGATGTGCCAATTCTTTTTGATGTCCAGGAACACCGCCATCTGAATTTTCTGGCCGGCCGGTAGTTTGTCGACTGACAAATACGCTTTGGCAACGACGATCTCTTTCTGCTTTTGTGCGTTCGTCTGACCGGCATCAGACGACACGGGCAAGATGACGTCATCCGCTTTCTTAGTGTTATTCGATGTCGGCTTCGATCCATCCGGTTTGCTTTCTTTGGGTGGTGTGGGCGGAGCCGGCTTTTCGGTTTCGGTTTCCAAGAACTCTGCCATCGCCAAAGTCATCACGGCCATCGATCGCGGCGACTCTTTGATGCGCGCGGCGAAAAGTTGCAAGTTCTTGCGAGCGTATTCACGGTATGTTTTCTCACCGGTCAACGACGTCAGACGAATCAGGTTGCGCGTGCCGACGCTGTTGCCCGATGGGATGACCGAGTCATACGCGTTCTTGGTTCGCGCAATCAGGACTTCGTGGTTATGTGATGTGAAAAAGAAACCGTTCGTCTTTTCGTCCCAGAACATCTCGATTTGGAGGTCCGTCAAACGCCGCGCGGCATTCAGCCATTTTTCCTCGCCCGTTG
>CAUZVF010000036.1:0-13242 GCA_963582955.1 Planctomycetota bacterium | reverse complement strand
TAACTGGATCCGCCGCCACGAGACGTCGCGACAGGAAATCGCGGAGTTGCTCGCGATTGCTGACCGCGACATCGGGGAAAGCCAAACTCGGGGCCTGGGTCCGGAATGGCGATTCGGTATCGCGTACAACGCGGCTCTTCAGCTTGCCGCTGCCGCACTGGCAGCCGCTGGATTTCTAGCCGAACGGCAGAACAAGCACCAAAGGACGATCGAGTACCTGGCCTTTACAATCGGTCTGGAACGTAACGAAGTGGATTTGCTCGACCTCTGTCGTCGCAAGCGGCATACGAATCTCTACGATCAGGTTGGTGCCGTCTCCGACCAGGAAGCCAACGAAATGATCACTTTGGCCAAGCATTTGCGAGCCCAAGTCGAAACATGGCTGAAGGACAACCATTGCACTTTGCTGCCGTGATCGAATTCCTTGGAGCAGCAGCGCGCAATCAAACAGTTTCTACTCCTTCTCTTCTTACAACGCAGAGGAACGAAGAGCGCCAAGTCACGAAAGACAAATCTTCTCGCTCTTCGTTTCTTTGCGTTGTCAGAAATTCGTGCATCGTACGCAAACTTTGATTGTTTGAAGCACAGCGGACAGAGTACTCACAACACGGGTGCAAACAGTCGGCAGACATTCTCACCGAAAACCTGAATCGTCTTGCGCTGCGGCCATGTGTTCGGGTCGATCCTCTTCGCTCGCCGCAGGTCTTTTGTGAACTGATCTTCCAACTGCGCGGCGATGCGGTCGTCGTACACGGCAACCGCCACTTCGAAATTGAGTAACAAGCTGCGGGCATCGACGTTGGGAGATCCGACTAGCGACCACGCGCCGTCGATCGTCAGAGTTTTCGAATGCAGCAAGCCGCGATCGTACTCATAGATTTCAACTCCGGCCTTCACTAACGCGTCGTAATACGATCGGCCGGCGAGCCATGTCCACGAATAACCGGCGCGTCCCGACAGAAGTAGCCGGACTTTAAGGCCTCGATAGCCGGCCGTTTCGATTGCCGTTGCGATCGAGACGGGTGGCACGAAATACGAAGTTGCCAACGTCACGCTCTCGCGAGCCTCGTTGATCGCGGCAAACATCAGCGACAGAAACACGTGGACTTCGTTGTCCGGGCCGCCGGCGAGTACCTGCGCCGACACATTTCCCATGTCGTCGGGCTTGGGGAAGATCTCCGTCCGCGTCAATTCTTCTCCCGTCGCGTACAACCAGTCTTCGACAAAGATCTGTTGCAGTTGCAACACCGATGGACCGTGAAGCCGCAGGTGCGTGTCTCTCCAATAACCTGTCTCCGGGTCCTTGCCGAGATACTCGTCACCGATGTTCATGCCACCGGTGAAGCCGACGCAGCCGTCGACAACGACGATCTTGCGATGGCTGCGCAGATTCAGAGACCACCGTTCGCGAAAGGATGCTCCCGGCAAGAAAGACGCCACTTGGATTCCCGAGTCCCGCATCGGTTTCAAGAATCGGTTGGTCAATAACATCGAACCGAGTCCGTCGAAGAGAAACCGAACGGCGACTCCTTCCTTCGCTTTTTTGATCAGCAGATCGCGTAACCGCGTGCCGGTCTTGTCGGGTTGCCAAATGTAATACTCCAGGTGCAGCGTTGACTCGGCAGCGAGAATGGCCTGTTCGATCAGGCCCAAAGTGCGATTCGTATCGGCCAGTAGTTCGATCCGATTGCCGTATGTGGAATGTGTCCCAGACACACGCGTGGCGAGTCGCATCAGCCGCTGTTGTTGCGGAGTTCGGCCTTCTTCGGGCATCAACTGAAACTGCGACAGTTCCGGTAACCGCCCGGCAATCGACTGCGAAGACTGTTGCTTGTGAGCCGCTCGGCGGTCGACGCGATTGATTCCAAAAAACAGAAACAGCAAGCCGCCAAGATAGGGCAACAGGATGATGGTCAAGATCCAAGCGATCGTCGCAACGGGATTGCGTTTCTTGATCAAGACAACGCGCGGCACCAACAACAGCGTCAGCGCATAGCCCAGAAATGTCAGTGTCCACCAGATATGAAACGTGATCCGGTCGAGATTGAATTCCATGAACGACTTTCAGAGTTTGCCCGCCGAGCGATCATCGGATTGTTGATGGCCTATTCGACACGACTCCGACCGCATTGCCTAGTGAATTCTGATGGGTACCACGTCTTGCCGTTCAGGCAAGGCGTGTCGCGCAGCGACGGGAAACTGCGCTTTCGCTAGCTGAAACCAAAGTCTTCTATTCTAGTGTTCACCGCACGATTTGCGAGGCTGTATTTGGGCTCTTGATAGTGGTAGAGCGATTTCCTGCGGTTCGGGCTCGACCCGTCGAAGGAACTTATCGGGCTCGACCGTCGTCACATATCGAATTGCGACAGATCAAGTTAGCATTCACGATTGCTGCGGCTTTCAATTCACATTCCCACGCATTTCATCGAGGTGCCTACGGTGATGAGTCGAAAAACCAAGTGCTTCTGCCTCGTCGTTTTCAGTATTTCTTGTGCGTTTCTGATTGCCGCACAACCTTCACCCAATGAACGCCGAAACAAGGCCGAGCAACAATTCAAAGCCGGCAATTATCGCGACGCCTATGACGTGTTTCGCAAATTGGCTCTTGATCCAAATGCCGACCGCAAACTCGTTGCCAACGACTTGAAGCGCGGGGTCGACTGCTTGTCGAAACTGCGACAAGTCAGCGAAGTCGATGAGTTTCGCGAATCGGTAACGACACTCCACAACAACAACTGGCGAGTATTGCAGCAGGCAGCGCGTTCGTTGCGATCGATCCGGCATTATGGATACATCGTCGCCGGCGAATTTCACCGCGGCCGGCATCGGGGCGGAGGGAACTACGTCGACACTTCAGAACGCGATCGAATTCGCATGTTGCAGTTGATGGATCGGGCATTGCCACTGATTCAGAAAGATGATGCGGCCACATCTGACGAACGCTTCGAATTCTATTACGACTTTGCCGACGTCCTGCTTCGCGGTCGTGGATATCAGGAAGCGTGGCGTTTTCAGATCCTGACCGACTTGTCACAACTACCGGATTATCAGGACGGCCGGAATCGTTGGCGACGGCAACAGAAGGCAACTGCCGTCGATGCCGACGGCAATCCGGTTTTCCATCACAAGCCCAACAGTTACAAAGCGGCCATAACCGATGGCGAACGCTGGCGGTGGATGCTGGCCGAATCAGTCCGAGTTGCTCCGCGGCAGAAACACCGCATGCAGCTAAACTTCGCGAGCTTTCTGTATCAACAGTTCGGCGTCCAGACAATGCGTTCTTACGGTTACCTCTTCGGACGCGCGGCCGACAACGAAAAGAAAGACGAATCGGGACCGTACGCCGTCAGTTCGCTCGGTGAAGATGAGACGATCGCCAAACTCACCACCGGCATCAAACGATTCAAGCTTCCGGACGAATTCAACTTCATCAAGATCTATCAGAGCATTGCCGCCGAAGCCAAAAACGCGCACGCCGAACAAGCGCTGAACACGCTCAGCGAGATTTTCGAGAACCGCCAGCAATACTCCAAATCTGCCGCGTTGTGGCGTGAGAACATCAAACGGTTTGGCAACGGTAGCAACGGCTACAAACCGAAACGGTTGCATCAAATCGTCGGCAACGTCGGCCTGTTCGAAAGTGCGAGAGTCCATCCTGCAGGCAAGGGAGCCGAAGTCGATTTCCGATTTCGAAACGGTAACCGCGTGACGTTCGAGGCATTTCGTATCGATGTCTCAAAGCTGCTTAGCGATGTCAAAGCGTATTTGAAGTCGAATCCAAAACGTGTCGACGGCAAAAAGATCAACATCGCCAACATTGGATACCGGCTGATCCGTTACGGAGAAAAGCAATACATCGGCGAGCGGATTGCCAATTGGACGGTCGACCTAAAGCCTCGCGAAAACCACTTCGATCGCCGCACGACGATTACAACGCCATTGCAAAAGGCCGGAGCCTACCTACTGACCGGCAAATTGGACGACGGCAACATCAGCCGTATTATCGTATGGGTCAGCGACACGGCCATCGTCAAGAAACGACTCGACAATCAAGACTATTACTTCGTCTGCGACGCGGTTAGCGGACGTCCCATTCCCAAGGCGAATGTCGAGTTCTTCGGCTTTCGGAGCAAGCGGATTGCGAAGAACCAATATCAGGTCACGACCAGCAACTTCGCGGAATTCACGGACAACGACGGGCAAGTCATTGTTGGGAAAGACGAATTGAAAGAACGATATTCGTGGGTCGCAATCGCTCGAACCGACGACGGACGATTGGCCTACCACGGTTTCTCGGGCATCTGGTACGGACGCCGCTACGACCGGGAATACAACCAAGTCAAGTCTTACGTCGTGACCGACCGGCCCGTCTACCGTCCCAAACAAAAGTTGGAATTCAAGCTGTGGCTGCGCGGCGTCAAATATGACAAACCCGACGAGTCACGATTCGCCAATCGAAAAGTCACGATCCAGATTACCGGCCCGCAAGGCAAGAGCGTTCAGAAGAAACAATACACCACCGACGAATTCGGCGGCTGTGTTGGGGAATACACAATTCCCAAAGATGCCAAGTTGGGTTCCTATTCCATCAGCGTTGTTGACGGTCACAAGCTGACTGGCGGAGTCGGCATCAGTGGCCGCGGCAGCTTTCGCATCGAGGAATACAAGAAGCCGGAATACGAGGTCACCATTGACGCTCCCAGCAAGCCGGTCGAATTGGGAGAAAAGATCACGGCCACAATCAAAGCCAAGTACTACTTCGGCGCACCCGTCACGCACGCGAAAGTGCATTACACGGTGAAGCGATCCAATCATTCTCAGCAGTGGTATCCGGTCGGCCGCTGGGATTGGTTGTACGGTTCCGGCTATTGGTGGTTCGCTTACGATTACGACTGGTATCCCGGCTGGAGATCGTGGGGATGCAAACGCCCGATCGCCGTTTGGTGGCGAGGATCACCGGCGCCGCCCGAAGTGATCCTCGACAACGAAGTCGACATCGGCCCCGACGGAACGGTCAAGATCGAGATCGACACGGCCCTCGCCAAAGAGCTGCACGGCGACACCGATCACCGCTACCAAATCACGGCCGAAGTCGTCGACCAATCTCGCCGCACCATCGTCGGCATGGGCAACGTGCTGGTAGCTCGCAAACCGTTCAAAGTCTTCGCGTGGCTGAACCGCGGTTACTACCGCACCGGCGACGCGATCACCGCGACTTTCAAGGCGCAAACACTCGATCGCAAACCCGTCGCGGGTGACGGCAAACTGACGCTGTATCGCATCACTTACAACGACAAAATGGAACCGGTCGAAACGGAAGTGCAAAGTTGGGAATTCGACACCAACGAGCAAGGTCGCGCCACGGCGAAGATCAAAGCGTCCCGGCCCGGCCAGTATCGTTTGGCGTACTCGGTGACCGATGACACCAAGCACACGATTGAAGGCGGGCAACTCTTCACGGTCCGCGGACAAGGTTTCGACGGCTCGCAATTTCGGTTCAATGACATCGAACTGATCACTGACAAACGGGAATACCGTCCGGGCGAAACCGTCAAGCTGATGATCAATTCGAACCACGTCGGAGCAACCGTCGCATTGTTCTTGCGTCCGGTCAACGGAGTCTATCTGCCACCGAGAATCATCCGCTTGGATGGAAAGAGCACGGTCCACGAAGTTGCCGTTGTGCAGCGCGACATGCCGAATTTTTTCATCGAAGCGTTCACGGTTTTCAACGGAAAGCTGGCGTCGGAAACTCGCGAAATTGTCGTGCCTCCCGAGAAGCGGGTCATCAATGTTGAGTTGCAAGCATCGGCGGAAGAATATCAACCCGGTGCCAACGCCGACGTCAAACTCAAGCTAACCGACAGCCAGGGAAATCCGTTCGTCGGCTCGGTCGCACTGAGCGTTTACGACAAGAGTGTCGAGTACATCTCGGGCGGATCAAATGCCGCCGACATCAAAGAATTCTTCTGGAAATGGCGACGGAGACATTATCCCCGCAGCGTGACGAATCTGAACCGCTATTTCTCGAACCTGTTGCGAAGCGGTGAAACCGGCCTGCGGAATCTCGGCACGTTCGGCCATCTCGTCGCGGATCAAAAGGAGATAACACGCGGGCTAAGAACAAAGACGTTCACTAACGAGCCGACATCGGAAGCCAAGTCCATGCGCGGACGCAGCGCGCTTTCCAAATCGCAAAGTGGTGTTGCCGGTTTCGCTGGCGCTTCTGACAAACTTGGACTTGTAGAGGCAGAAGGGTTTTTCGATCAAGGACGACAGCAAGCCGTCCAACAACTTGTACAGCCGGACATCCGCAAACAATTCGCCGATACGGCGTTCTGGAAGGGTTCGATCACGACCGATGCCGACGGACTGGCGGCCGTTTCGTTTCCGATGCCGGAAAACCTGACGACTTGGAAAGTCCGCGCCTGGGCGATGGGACATGGCACTAACGTCGGACAAGCCGACACCGAAATCATTACGACCAAGAACCTGCTGGTCCGCCTTCAAGCGCCGCGATTCTTTGTTGAGAAAGATCACGTCGTCATCTCGGCGAATGTCCACAATTATCTCGATAAAGAAAAAGAGGTCGTCGTCGAATTCAACCTGAAGGGAAATTCGTTGTTGCCCTGGTCTTGGAAAGAGCCCGGAGTCCTGAATCGCTACGAACCACCATTCGTCCGCAAGAACCGCGTCACAATCCCGGCGGGCGGTGAGAAGCGAGTCGACTGGCGAGTTCGAGTCGCGGAACCCGGCGAAGCAATCGTCGTCGTCAAAGCCTTGAGCGACGAGGAATCAGACGCCATGGAGATGCGGTTTCCGGTTTACGTCCACGGAATGCTGAAAACGGAATCGTTCACTGGAGTCATCCACCGCAACGCCAATTCAGGATTTGTCGAGATCAAAATCCCCGAAGAACGCCGTGTCAACGACACTCGGCTCGAAGTGCGATACTCACCGACGCTGGCCGGAGCGATGATCGACGCACTGCCGTATCTCGTCAGCTATCCGTACGGCTGCACCGAGCAAACGTTGAACCGGTTCTTGCCGACCGTGATCACTCAAAACGTTTTGCAGCGAATGAACGTCAATCTCGCCGATATCCGCGAGAAACGAACGAACTTGAACGCTCAGGAAATCGGCGACGACAACGAACGCGCGAAACAATGGAAACGCTACGATCACAATCCCGTGTTCGACGAGGCCGAGGTCGGCCGCATGGTCAAACGCGGAGTCAAGGACCTGGCCGAGATGCAGTTGTCCGACGGAGGCTGGGGCTGGTTTTCAGGATACGGCGAGCGATCGTATCCGCACACAACCGCTTTGGTTGTCCACGGATTACAGATCGCCGCTCAAAACGACGTGGCGCTGGTCCCCGGAGTTGTCGAACACGGCGTCGCATGGTTGAAGACTTATCAGGCCGAACAAATCCGCCGGCTAAAGAATGCTCCGACAAAGACGAAGCCCTACAAGCGATACGCGTCCAACATGGATGCCTTCGTCTTCATGGTGCTGGCCGACGCCGGGCAGAACAACACCGACATGTTGAAATTCCTGTATCGAGACCGCACGAAACTGTCGGTCTATGCGAAGGCCATGTACGGGCTGGCTCTGCACAAGCTGAAACAAGCCGACAAACTGGCGATGATCATGAAAAACATCGACCAGTTCTTGGTCCAGGACGACGAGAACCAAACGGCTTACCTGCGCGAGGACAACGCCGGATTTTGGTGGAATTGGTACGGCAGCGACATTGAAGCGAATGCCTACTATCTGAAGTTGTTGTCGGCGACCGAACCGAAAGGGAAAAAGGCGTCGCGGCTCGTCAAGTATCTGTTGAACAATCGCCGTCATGCGACCTATTGGCGAAGCACGCGCGACACGGCCATTTGCATCGAAGCCATGGCCGAGTTCCTCGCCGCCAGTGGCGAAAGCCAACCCGACCTTTCGCTCGAGATCTTCGTCAACGGGAAGAAGCACAAAGAAGTGAAGATCAACGCCGAGAATCTCTTCACATTCGACAACAAGCTGGTTCTGCAAGGCGACGCCGTTCAATCAGGAGCACAGACGATCGAGATCCGCAAGAAAGGTAACTCACCGTTGTACTTCAATGCCTATGTCACCAATTTCACTCTGGAAGATCACATCACCGCCGCCGGGTTGGAAGTCAAAGTGAACCGCAAGTTTTACCGGCTGATCAAACAGGACAAAACGGCCGACGTCGCCGGTTCGCGCGGCCAAGCGCTCAAACAAAAAGTTGAAAAGTACCGCCGCGAAGAACTCAGGAATCTCGCCTCGGTAGAAAGCGGAGACCTAATCGAAGTCGAACTCGAAATTGACAGCAAGAACGATTACGAATACCTGGCCTTCGAGGACTTCAAACCGTCCGGCTGCGAACCGGTCGACATCCGCAGCGGCTACAACGGCAACGACATGCGGGCCTATGTCGAATTCCGTGACGAACGTGTCGTGTTCTTCGTGAACCGGCTGGCTCGCGGAAAACACAGCGTCCGCTATCGCATCCGAGCCGAAATCCCCGGCCGATTTAGTGCATTGCCGACAAGAGCCTTCGCAATGTACGCACCTGAACTGAAAGCAAACTCGGACGAAATCAAGATTCAGATTGAAGATGCCGACGACGTTCAGACAGCCAAAGCTCAATGAACAACAGAATATTTATCACGGCCGATCAGGCGGGATGTTGCCGTTGAATCCACTTCTGCATCGGCATCATCGATGGCCAGTCTGGTTCGTCGTGGACGGCGAAGCCGGGGCATTGCAGGCTGGCACATTCGACGATGCCGTCGCGGACGTCGAGAAACCATTCGTTGCCACGTTTGACGTACATGTCGGGATGGTGTTTGACGGCATTGTGCTTGTCTTTCATTGAGAGCATTGACAGGCCGTGGTTGTAGTGGTGGCCGTTTCGTTCACAATGTTCCACATTCAGGATTCCCAGCGTGGCAAAATCTTGATGCAAAGGGACGACCGGTAAGTTCTGCAGGTCTTCGCCGCTGAGGAACGTCGCGTCTCCTTTGCTGGCGTAGTGCACGACCAGGGCGTAATTCAACAACGACTTGAAGAATCCTTTGCAGTTCTTGTGCGACGTTCCCAGGTAACCGATCTTGTGGGCCTGTTTGTACGAGTTAACCGTTCCGTCGGCTTCGTCGATCAGCAGTGCTTTCGATTCGGAAATCTTGCGGATCAACTTTTCGGTTTTCTGATCGAGCGTCAGCCGTCGCGGGAGTGGCTGCTCGATGTACGACACATGCTGAAACATGCCGATCAATTCCGTCTCGAAGCGTTTGACGAATGTGGCGAACGCGTCAAGGTCTTCGTAGGCCTCGTTGGCATCCAGCGTGATGACTGGTTCGAGCGCCTGAACGACGATGTCCCAAATCTTTCCCAGACGTTTTAAGTCGCGGTCGGGATTGCCGGAAATCTTGATCTTGAAGTGCCGTACGCCGTCGTGTTTAACGTATTCCTCCAACGTTTCCGGCAGCCCGTCATCAATGCGATTTTCCTTGGGAACTTCGGCGATTGTCAGCGGGTCGGAACCGCCAACTGTGTGGCGGATGTGAAAGAACGTCCGCGGCCGGTTTGCGACGGCGGCGGTGAACTTCAGATTGGCGACTTCGCGATGCACGTCGCCCGGGCGGAATCCGAGTTTGTCTTCCTTGACCATTTCGAACACCGATTTCTTGTGTAATCGGCAGACGGCATCGACGACGGCGCGTTCCATCAAGGCGGATGCAAACGACGAACTGAGGTCTTCTTGGCCGGCTTTTTTCCCGGCCGCCATCACTTGGGGATGGCAGCGCCGCCACATCTCGAACGGAGTCTCGAATTGAGGCTGCTTCAGATAGATCTCGCGCGCCTGTTCGATCAACGCCACGAGTTCCCGCCGTTTCAGGTCCTTGGTGCGTCCGGCCCGCTTGTCGAGCCAACGCACCGAAAGCCGGTCGCCAGCACAGCCGAAAGTCTCGGACCCCGATGAGCTACGCACGATCATTTGCACATGGCCTAATGGATTCAGCATCTCTTTCTTGACGTCACCCGTGCCGCCTTTTTTCCCCAACGAAAACACCATCCTGCCGGGAGGCGTGTCGCGAACGTACAATTCGATTCTCTCGATGCGGTAGGACATGGTCTTCAATCTGTGTAAAAACCCGGGTGAATCGTGATAATGCAGAGTAGGTCCGTGCTACTATCCGTGCAACAGATCAGCCAAGTCTTCGTACTTGTGGTCTCATTCGGTGGTCTGTAATTTGTGGGAATCGCGTCAAAAACGAACGATGTTGGTTTTGAAAACCTTGAAAGAAGTCACTGAATGTCCGACGATCGGCCGAACATTATTTTCATTATCACCGACCAGCAACGTTTCGATACGATCCGGGCTCTCGGTTATGACTACATGGATACGCCCAATTTGGATCGGCTGGTCAATGAGGGCGTGACATTTACAAACTGTCACATTTCGGCTCCGTCATGTGCCCCGTCGCGCGCTAGTTTGTTTACGGGATACTATCCGCACACAACCGGCGTGTTGCGCAACGCCGACAACTGGACTCGTTCGTGGATCGAATTGTTGTCCGACAGTGGCTACCACTGCGTCAACGTTGGCAAGATGCATACTTGGCCGATGACGACTCCGCTGGGTTTCGACGAACGCTACGTCGTCGAAAACAAGGACCGCTACTTGGAAGCCCGGTACTTCTTTGACGAGTGGGACCGAGCCCTCGCGGCCAACGGACTGGTCAAGCAGCAGCGCGAACAATACCGCAAACTTCCGAACTACAACGAATGTCTGGGAGCGTTCGATTGGGAACTGCCCAAAGAACTACAGTCCGACATGTTCGTCGGCAACATGGCGAAATGGTGGATCGACAGTTATCCGAAAACCGAGCCGCTGTTCTTGGAAATCGGCTTTCCCGGCCCGCATCCTCCGTATGACCCGACACGAGAATACGCGGAAGCGTACCTTGAAAAAGATCTGCCACTGATGGACGTCACGCAAGAAGAACTCGACGGCCAGCCGCGGGCCTTCAAAGAAATGCGTGTCCACAACTCCGAAGTCGATCACGACTCGGTCGTTCATCTACTCAATCCAACACCCGAACAACGCCACCGCCAACGCGCCTACTATTTGGCAAACGTGACGATGATCGATGAAAAAGTCGGCGAGATCATGCAGGCTTTGGAAGAAAAGGACTACCTCAGAAACTCGGTCATCATTTTCACGTCCGACCACGGAGACTGCCTGACCGACCACGGGCACAGCCAAAAGTGGACGATGTACGACACCATCACACGCATGCCCATGATCGTCTGGTCGCCGGACCGGTTTGAGGGAGATCGTCAGTTTAATGGGTTGTGCCAACAATTCGACATCGGCCCCGCCATTTTGGAAATGGCAGGCGTTGACGTGCCCACAAACTTGGAAGCCCGCTCGTTGCTACCTGCGATCAATGGTGACGAGTGGACTCCGCGCGATTACGTGTACGCCGAACATGCTCGCGACGGAATCTTGCAGGGCACCGACTTCATGACGATGGTGCGCAGCCAAGATTGGAAGCTGGTGCATTTCGTCGACGATCCCGACGGCCAATTGTTCAACCTGCAGAACGATCCCGACGAGATCAACAATCTTTGGGATGACCCAGTCTGTGCAGACAAAAAACGCGAATTGCTGGACGAACTTCGAGAATGGCGAATCCGCAGTCACGTGCAGACAGCCGACTGGGCTGCAGAGTGGCGGTAAAACAAGAAAGGCAACACATGCTTCCTGGAATCAAGCAGTTTGACTTAACCGGAAAATCAGCGATCGTCACGGGCGGCTCGAAAGGACTTGGCGAGGCCATGGCGGCCGGACTAGCTTCGGCCGGCGCAGATGTGTTATTGGTCAGCCGCAACGAAGAAGAAGTCACGGCAGCCGCGAAACAAATCGCCGCCGACTTCGGCCATCGAGCGGTTGCCGTCAGAGCCGATGTGACGAGCCCCGACGACGTCGACGTGATGGTCAATCGGGCGATGACCGAGTTCGGCAAGATCGACATCCTGATCAACAACGCCGGCACCAACATTCGCGGACCAATCGACGAGCTAACGTTCGAGGAGTTCAAACAAGTCCTCGACGTGAATGTCAACGGAATTTGGCTCTGCACTCGCGCGGTGGTCAAACACATGAAGGCCGTCACTTACGGCCGCATCATTCAATTGGCCAGCACGCTGGGGCTCGTTGGCTTGGCGAATCGGACGCCCTACACATCCAGCAAAGGCGCCGTCGTGCAGATGACTCGTGCGTTGGGGTTGGAGCTGGCTCCGCATGGAATCTCCTGCAACGCAATCTGTCCCGGTCCGTTCTTGACTCCGATGAACGTTCCAATCGCCGAAACCGAGGAAGCCAAGAAGTTCATCGTCGGAGCCACCGCGTTGTCCCGATGGGGAAGAATGGAAGAAATCCAAGGAGCCGCCATTTTCCTGGCCAGCGACGCGTCCAGCTACATGACCGGCAGCATGCTCACCGTCGACGGCGGTTGGACCGCGCATTGATTCGACGGGGAGTCATGTTAACCTTCGTCATCTAATGGACAAGATGCTAGATAATGGAGAGATTTCGGCCGACGAAGCGGCAGTTTCCCGATTACGACGCAATCGGTGCTTGGTCTCCCGATACCAAACGCTTGGCCTCTACCAGCAACCGCGATGGCAATCTGAAGATTTAAGTGATGGCGGTCGTCCGTTCCAGCTATCACGGAATGCTACGATCGACAACTCTCCTTATTGGACACGCGATTGCAAAGTTGCATTCGTTTCGAGCGGCGACGGTCGAATCGAGGTTAATCAGCGAAGGTTGAAATAAAGCGTTAGATCTCACGTGATCTTTGGTATCAAGTCGTTTACAGTATCCGATTCGTGTATGCTCTGTTGTTTAGATATTAAGCATACGAGGTACGCTGCCATGCGATTCGCATCGCGACCGACGCTGTTCATTTTGTGGTTGATCCCATTCTTTCTGACAACTGCGACACTGTTGGTGTTGCCACACGTTAAAACAGGAATTAACTCAGTACAAACAACAGAGGTGCTGCCGACAGTTATGGCCGCATACTTACCATCGTTCGTCTTATTCTTAAGCTGCTGGTTGAACTTCCCCAGTTTTAGTGGGCGCGGTGTTAGGGTTAGTTGGGGCAGTTAATCTGTGCATGGAAATGTCCTTGGAGGATTTGCCTTCGTCGGAGC
>CAUZVF010000035.1:0-13249 GCA_963582955.1 Planctomycetota bacterium | reverse complement strand
CAAGTCCCTTGGCCGGCGCAAGCGTTTTCCTTGCTCGCACCTTTGTCCTTACAAGCATTTAACCCCCGGCACACGTGCGGTTCCTGAAGCAGCAGGCTGACTTCGTCACCGCCGTCCTCTTTCTTGGCATCATCTTTCGGCGTTGTTTCGGCACTGCCCTCGCCAGATTCATCATCATCTCCGCCGCATCCGATTGTGGTGCCAGCAACCACGCCGCCAAAAGCCGCCATCGACAGCTTTGTAAAATCACGCCGGTTCAAATCCGTCCGTTTCATGAGATTCCTCGCGTTTAAAAAATGAGTGAACTGGTTTTCGTGTTCATAGCCGTATTCGTAGGGAATGTCGCTTTCTTGCCAAGTCTTCATTGTGAGGACTGCCGTCCGTTCGAACTGTTCGGTATTTCACACTTCCAACAAACGACCGTCAAGTTGCTGAACAATGAATTCTTCGACATTCGTAGCTTTGTTAGAGTCATTCACTGAGACATCGGTGCCAATTGCGACCATCTTTTTGTCGCCTTTCGCTCCGCGAAACTGCCGCTACTTTCGCGGAGCGAAAGGCGACTTTGGTTGCGGCTTCGCCGCGTTAGGCCGACGTATTTCTCAACGTTTCGACAGCGTCGGCCACGGCATTGACGGCCGTGTCGATCTCGTCGTCCGTGTTGAACCGGCCGATTCCGAAGCGCAGGCTGGCACGAGTCAGTTCATCGCTGACTCCCATGTGTCGCAAGACATGGCTGGGTTCGGGATCGGCCGACGTGCATGCCGAGCCGGAACTGACCGCGATTGTTTTCAAACTTGTCATCAGAGCTTCGCCATCGACGCTTGCGAAGCTGACATTCAAGTTGTTCGGCAATCGCTCGGTCGCATGACCGTTCATTGTAATTCCGTCAAGACGTCGGCTGAGTTCATCCCACAGGCGGTTGCGTAGCTTTGTCGTCCGGAGGGATTCCGATTCCATTTCAGCCTGCGCGATCTCGCAACATTTCCCGAAGCCGACAATCAAAGGGACGGGCAGCGTCCCGCTACGGAGATGATTCTCATGACCGCCGCCATCGAAGAGCGGCTGCAGCGAGATGCGGGGCGCTCCGCGACGAATATATAACGCTCCGACACCTTTCGGACCATAAAGTTTGTGAGCCGTCAGACTGGCGAGATCGACGGGCATCTTTGAAAGATCAACCGGAAGCTTTCCGACAGCTTGGACGATGTCGCAATGCAACAGCACTCCGCGACTTCGACAGATCTCGCCAATTTCAGTGATGGGGTTGATTGTCCCAACCTCGTTATTTGCCAACATGACCGAGACGAGTATCGTTTCCGGCCGAATAGCATTCGCGATTGACTCGGGGCAAACCATTCCGAAACGATCGACTGGGAGAATCGTGATTTCGCAACCCGATCTCTGAATGCGTTTGACGGGATCGAGCACCGATCGGTGTTCAGCCGCATTCGTGATGATATGCCCGTTGGGCTTTGTGGCAGCCAACCCTTTGATGACGATGTTGTTCGATTCGGTCGCGCCGCTGGTGAAGATAAGGCCTTTCGCACTTGTATTCAGCAGCCCCGCGATCTGCTCGCGAGCAGATTCGACGGCGTCGGACGCTTCCCATCCGAACGAGTGATTAATGCTGGCCGCGTTCCCAAAACGCTGCGTAAAAAAAGGCAACATCACGTCCAACACGCGAGGATCGGTGCGCGTGGTTGCGTGGTTGTCCAAATAGATGGGCGGCGGTTTCGCGTTCACTCGAGTGTCACCGGTGTTTCGAAGTCGTCCGGTTTGATCGCCAGTATCGAACACGGCACGTCGGGCAACAGCCGTTCGGCCGTGTTTCCGATCAGCAGGCCGGGAATGCCCGACCTCGCGACGGTTCCCATGACAAGTAAGTCGATTTCGTGTTCTTCGATCGCACGCACGATTGCCAATTCCGCGGGACCATCGACGACATGGACCATGACGCCGAAAGTCATCGTCCGATAATCCGTTCCCACAAGTTGGTGATTCAGCTCTTCTTCAGCCGCGCCGCGAATCTTCCTTCGATACGCGTCGACATCAGCCGGAGCCATCCCGGTTCGTTGCAGCGGGCGATCGAACGGATAATCGACCGCGTGTAGCAAATGCACCTTCGCATCCAAGAACTGTCCGCCCGAAATGACAATGTCCAACGCCGTGCGTGATACGGGACTCAGATCGCTACACACCAAGATGTTCAGATCTTCGGGAATGGGATCGGGCTTGGTGACCCAGACGGGACATGGGCAATTCCGCAGCAGATTCATGGCCGTGCTGCCAAACAAAACTCGCTGCGTCGCACCTCGATCTCGCGTACCAATAATCACCAAATCGTGTTGGTCCCGCAGTACCTGACGCACAATCGCCATCCAATCTTTGTCAAATGTCAGTTTCGACTGCGCGGAGATTCCTCGTTGCTTGGCATTGTGAACCAATTCCGTCAAGACCGATTCCACCGCAGCAATTAGCGGATTGGCCGTTCCGTCTGAGTCTTGAGGAATGTCTGCATCGAATGCGGAAAAAAATGTAATTCGTGCCGATGTTTGTTCGGCAAGCCAGTGGGCCCGGCTGATCGCTTCTTGGGACGGTGAGTTCAACCCTTCTGTCGTGAGTTCCTCCGCATGTAAAAGGTCGACGCCAACCAGGATGTTTTGAAATCGCTGCATGAAGGATCCGTTTTCGGTTAATGACAATTGTCAGATTCCGTCAAGAATAGACTTGAAGAACGCGCATCTCCAGTTAACGATATTTGAATGCTGGAATTAATCGCCACCTGCCGGGAAATGTCGAAGCGGAAGCGCCGCCCGCTGGAAGATGGCGACGTCATCGTAATCGGGCGTCAGCCGGCGGATGGCTGGGCGATTCCGTGGGACACGAGTATCTCGCGCGAGCACGCTCGGTTGACGCTGAAGAAGGGCCAACTGTTGGTCAAGCAACTGCGTAATGCGCGAAACGCAATCCGCTTTGGCAAGAAGGACTCGAAGAAATTCGCCATCATGCCCGGGCAGGAATTCCTGATTGGAAAGACGACATTTCAATTGGCCGAGGTTGATGAATCGGTGCAGGAATTCCGCGAGCCGATCGGTAACTACGCCATTAAGAAAGAACTCGGAGAAGGTCCGATGGGCCGATTGCTCGGTGCCATCGACCAGTCATTCCGTAACCAGGTTGTGCTGAAAGGCATCAGTGACGATCGTGTTAAGGACTCAGAATTCGTCGACCGCTTCTTAGCCGATGCGAAGGCCTTCGAAATCGCTAAGGTCGGAGCGATGGCACTGATCCAGGATTCCGGTTTCGACCGCGGCTTTCTTTTCGTTGCCCGCGAATATATCGAAGCTTCGAATCTAGCTACGATCATTCAACGTCAAGGAAGGATTCCTCCCAAATCGGCACTCGACATTGTGACTCGAATTGCACGAGTTCTTGAAAGCCTCGACGAACATAACTTGGTTCACCTGAATTTAAAACCGTCGAATGTGTTGTACCGAGTCGGCAGCGTGACCTTGGTCGACCCCGTTTTCGGGGGCAACATTTCCGGCAATACAATTGCAATGCTGCAGAAGACCGGCAAGCAGTTTGGAACTGTCGACTATATGGCTCCCGAACAAGCCCTGTCGTGCAAAGCGGCCGATATACGTAGCGATCTTTACTCGCTGGGATGCATCTGGTACGAGATGTTGACGGGAAAACCTCCTTTTGTCACCGATAGCATCAAATCGACGATGCGCTCGCACGAGATACTGCCGGTTCCTAATCCCCGGGCATTGTGCCCGAAATTCCCGAAATCGGCCTCCCCAATTCTGAAGCGTCTGCTCGCCAAGTCGCCTGACAAACGATTTGCGTCGCCTCACGAATTATTGGCCAAATTGGAACACAGCGACGTGCAAGGAGTGTCGGTCGATGGTCAACGAGTCGAACAAATATTGGAAATAACGGAATGTCCGAACTGTGAATACATTTACAACATCAGCACAAAGATGTCCGGCAGAAAGGTCAAATGCAAGAGTTGCGGGGAGACATTTCGCGTACAGTTCTCATTGGATAAATTGCACGGCGAAGAATAGGTAACCCAACGATCGGCTCACGACATATTCACAATTTGTGCGACTTCCCACCTAGGTCCAGGAATCACCAAGCTGAAAACACCGGTTTCTTTGACATTTAGAATCGTCATCGCAACACCATCGCTTGTCTCCGCGGAGAACTACGTTTAACCGAGAGTCGCCTGGTACGGAAGCTTGAGCCAAGGTCTCGCTGAAGTCATACGCAGCAAGCACCCCATCCTGCTGGTTTCCGGGGCGACGCAGTGTCTTGGAGAGTCGGGCATCTCGTGACCGGGCAAAGCAAGGAATGGATAGCAGTTTCCTGTCCGATGTCGGCGTGTTTGCCGCTTCGCGAAGATTTGTCTTCATCCGATTGACGACTTACGAGGACCAGAAGAAAGCGGACTTTTTGAAATCGATCTATCTCGGACCCTCTGGTCAACTCGAAAACACAACATTCGCCATCTTGTCGCCCGACGAAACTCGCAAGCTGACAGTCGCTGGCCGCGGTTCGTTTCATGCGTTCCGCGAAATCGCAAGCATGGCTGCCGGAATGAACCACATCGCCAAGCAATATTCCGCTTCGAAAGAAGCGGCATGGACGGATTCAGAATTGCCGTTGATGAAGAATGTTGACTTGGCGGTAAACGATGCCGCAGCCGATGGATTGCCGTTGATTATCACCGTGGCGGATAACAAGAAACAACTCGGGGCAATCACGACACATTGGCCTCTCTTGCGTGGAGCGAATCGTTTGCGGGGCAGTTCACTTATGCAACGGTTACCTGTCTTGTCCCGTCGAGGTTCTAACGGCCAGATGTTTGTGAACAAGCTTGTTGTATTGCCCCTTCGAGATGAAGACTCTTTGACAAGGAAGCGGTAGCTCCTGGACCAAATTGTTTCTATCTCCGTGATCCCATCCAATGAGGGATTGCGCCGCTAAGTCGAGGTCGATGTAGTATCTCGTATCCTTGTCTTCTGTATCCGACATTCTGAATGAACTCCATGCGGGAACACTGCTACCGTTGATTGGTCCATTGTGACGAGTATGCCAAATGTCATCCCGCACAGAACACAACATTCTCGAACTTCATCCGTTAACTCGGGTCGCACGCCGCCTTGCGGAACGGGTTTCAAACCCAAGCAAAACACGTAACGAATAACATTGACCTTAGAACGGGTGACTAGTACTATTCCGCTCATGGAAAAGAAATTCACAGCCTCGCAGCCAAGGTGACAAACCAGGTATTGAAACCACCGCTAGAAACCGAAGATGGCATCACCAATGTATTTCGCTTCGTCGCCGAGTTGTTCTTCCAATCGCAGCACTTGGTTGTATTTGGCCAACCGTTCGCTGCGGGCGACGGAGCCGACTTTTAGTTGGCCGGCGCCGGTGGCGACGACCAGGTCGGCGATGGTTGTATCTTCGGTTTCTCCGCTGCGGGCTGAGATGACGGGCCAGTAGCCGTTGTCGAGTGCCATGCGCAGTGTCTCGAACGTCTCGGTCAGTGTGCCGATTTGGTTCAGCTTGATCAGGACGCTGTTGGCGATGTTGTTTTTGATTCCGCGTTCCAGCCGGGCGCGGTTTGTCACGAACAAGTCGTCGCCGATTAGTTGAACGCGATGGCCCAGCCGTTGCGTCAGTTGGCTCCAGCCGTCCCAATCGTCTTCGGCCAGGCCGTCTTCGATGCTGATGATGGGATAGTTGTCGACCCATTGTTCGAGCAGGTCGATGATGGCGTCGGCACTCAGTTTTTCGTCGCCGGTGGCTGACAGCCGATAAAATCCGTCGGAATAGAAATGACTGCTGGCAACATCCAAGCCGATGGCCACGTCGTCGCCGGGACGCAGGTGACAAGCTTCGATCGTCTCGACAATGACTTGCAACGCGTCGCTGTTGCTTCCCAGTTTCGGGCCGTAGCCGCCTTCGTCTCCAACCAGGACACCTTCGTGGCCCGAATCGGTTAATCGGCGTCCAAGTGAGTGATAGACCGTGACGATCCATTCGAACGCTTGCCGAAACGAGCTGGCACCGACGGGGAGTATCAGGAAATCTTGAAAGTCCAGGTTACGGCCTGCGTGCAGTCCTCCCGAAATCATGTTGACCATCGGCAATGGAAGAAGGAGCCCGTTGCCGAGCTTCGCGGTTCTCGGGGCGGCGGATTCGTTGCCAGTAGCGCTGGCTGGGAATTGCCGCCAGATTTGCTGGAAGCGGCGGACGTTGCTGGTTCCCAACGATTCCGCCGAAGCGTAGGCCGTTGCCAGCGAGACTGCGAGGATCGCGTTCGCTCCGAGCCGCGATTTGTTTTCCGTTCCGTCGACGTCGCACATTCGCCAGTCGATGGCTTGCTGGTCGTCGGCGTCCATGCCCACCAACGCCGACACGATTTCGCCGTTGACATTGGCGACCGCTTTCAAAACTCCATTGCCATCGAAACGGGCCGGATCGCCGTCTCGCAATTCGACGGCTTCAAAGCGTCCCGTGCTGGCTCCGCTGGGAACGATCGCCCGCCCGGGCCGGGAGTTCTGGCAGGTGACTTCGACCTCGACCGTGGGCTTTCCGCGGCTGTCGAAAACTTCTCGCGCGTGAATACGTTCAATGCGGCTCATTGCAGTTGCCTGTTGAGTTCGTCGAGGACGGTTTCGAACAGTTTCGGAGGTTTGTGAAAGAGGCGTTTACAGAACGATCGTACGGTATCTTGCTTTGATTGTTCTGGAAGATAATCAACGGTGCTCTTGCCGTCGATCCGTGCGAGCATGCAGCCGGCCAGATTGGCGATCGTACGACGCTCAAGATTCGCGAGCGAAAAGGCATCCGACTGGTTCACCGACGCAACTTCTTGGAGGTATCGCGTCCAAAATGTTCTCGGCAGTGCGATCGCTTCGTCGCAACGTCTTTGATGCAGGACCGCTTTCAGACACAAATGGCTCAGGAAAAAGCCGAGATCAAATGCCGGGTCGCCATAGTGCGCGGTTTCAAAATCGACGAGCACGGTTGCTTGCTCGGTCAACAGGATGTTCTTCGGACTGAAATCTCCCAAGACGAGACAACTGGACGTGTACAGCGTTTCGTCGATGAGCCGCGAGACGGATGCGCTAATATCCGGATGCATCATTGCAATGTGTCGGTAGAACGGGTCGATCCTCAGTTGATCGAAGACTTCCTTGTCTTCGAAACGTCGGGCAACGTCGGAAGAGCCACACGTATTGCGATGAATCACGGCAAGAGTGCGGCCAAGTCCGTCGGCCAATTCGATGTCGAACTTACCGTCCAAGAGGTCGGCCTTCCAGACGGTGTGATTGGGATCGATGGCACTCATTGCGAAGACGTAATTTTCGCGGTCCTCGAACAACAATCTCGGCGCGATGTTGGGCAGTTCGTCCTCAAATTTCGATAGCAGCCGCAAAACGTCGGCCTCGCGCCAGACGCGGTCCAACCGGCTGAACCAATCGATTTTCGTGCGCAACTTTTCGCGTGACTGTTTGACGACGATATCGTCACCCGGTGCGACATTGATGCGCAGTACGATATTCGAAACTCCCCACGCCAATTCCACGGCGTGAGCGTCTTGATCGGGCCTCAGCCACGCCGATTCCCGCAGATAGTCCACAATATTCGATGCATCAAGCTCGCGCATACCCCCGAATATGTTGACCAGACCACGTCGATTCAAGCCGAGAGTGCCAGGCTAGTGGTCTGTCAGCCTTGGAAATTAGGGTTCCGCAAATGGGCAGGATTTGGGAAAACACGGGCAACCAAGGAGGGTTGCCATGGAAAAGAAGGATATTGTTCGCCTCATGAATGAGGAACGGGAAACACTACGGAGCGTGGTCAAGAAGTTGAGCGGGCCGTCGCAGAAGGTAACCATGTTTCGTTCCAATCGGTTAATCGCATTTGTGATTGTTGTGATTGTTTGCTCCACAAAGTTCGCGATCGGTGGTGAAGAATCACGCTCGAGTTTTCAGGAACTTCGTCGCTGTTCCGCGGCCGAGGCACACCAGGCTGTCGCCGTCGACGAAATATCATTCTATGCGATATCGAATCGGTCGATTGCCCGGTACGAAAAGTCGACGGGAAAACAAACGAAGAAATGGGATGCTCCCAGCGATTCTGGGATTCGGCATCTGAACAGTGGGGCAATCATCGAGAGCAAGCTGTATTGTGCTCATTCAAATTGGCCGCAAAAGCCGTTGAAGAACTCGATTGAAATCTTCGATGCGGCAACATTGAAGCGGCTCACTCCTCGACAGTTTCCCGGCACCGAGGGAGCGATCAATTGGATCGAACGATATCGTGGGCATTGGTGGGTTGTGTTTGCGTTTTATGGTGATGCAAGCAGTGTCCGTCGGACGCGAGTTGTCCGTTACGACGATGAATGGAAACCAAATGGCGAATGGACTTTTCCCGACACGGTGATTCGGCGGTTTCTTCCCAACAGCAACTCGGGCGGCAGTTTTGGACCAAACGGGCTGCTTTATGTGACAGGCCACGATCATGCCGAATTGTATGTGTTGCGAATCCCAGCGGCAGGAGATGTGTTGGAACATATCGCGACGGTGCCGGCTCCGATTGCGGGTCAAGGCATCGCTTGGGATCGAACAGACATCGGCATGCTGTACGGCATCATTCGAAGTCGCAAGCAAGTCGTCAGGATGCGGGTGACGCATGCAACGGAATATGAAAAGTTGCAACAGCGTGTCACCTGGACGCGAGACAAACGGAATCCCATTTTGCCGCCCCGATCAATGGGACACTTCGATTCCACTCGCTGCATGAATCCGTACGTCACGCGTATTGGCGATCAGTACCATTTGTATTATTCCGGCGGAGACGACCGCGGCGTCCAGCGAATTGGTCGGGCGACGGCCTCGGTCAATGATATCTCGAAGTGGACGCGGCACGATCCGCTGTTTGAAACGGGAAAGCCCGGATCGTTCGATGCCCGCTGGTGTGTCCTTCCACACGTCGTGAAGTTCGCGAAGGACCGCTGGCATCTTTACTACACTGGCAACGCGGGGCGAGGCACGGGGCTGAGCGCGTTTCCCGGCATCGGACTCGCCACAAGCGAGAACAGCCAATCATGGACGCGTTTTCGTGAAGAACCTGTGTTGGCAGTGTCCGGCAACCACGGTGATCCTGACGCGATCGGCATCGCTGGAGGTTCCGTTGTTCCAGTGAAGCGTGCTGACGGCCACATGGAATGGTGGTTCTATTACACAGGCTGCCCCACAATCGGCCGGCCGCTGACACTGAATCAGCAAAAGACCATCTGTTTGGCGGTGTCAAACGACGGAATACGCTGGCGAAAACGGGGAGCCGTCATGCTGCGTGATCCCGCCCACGATTACGAAGACATCGGCGTTGCCGGGCCGGTCGTGCTGCGGCGAAACGACGGTTCGTTTCGGATGTGGTACTCAGCCATCGGGACACGCTGGGGCTATTACTCAATTTGTTACGCCGAGTCGGACGATGGGATCCATTGGCGTCGCGGTGCCAAGTACGGCGAGAACTTACAGCTCGAACCCGCCGGCAATGGTTGGGAAAGGCAGATGGTCGAATACCCGTCGCTGATCCCTGAAGGAAACCGGCTGCGGCTGTTTTACTGTGGCAACGGTTACGGCAAGACGGGCATCGGCACGGCCTTGAGTTCACCGCTTGACGGCCAAGAGTGACCGCCGTGCGCGGGCCAAGCTGGCTATGTCGGCGCGACAGAATCGTTCTCGGTGTGCTGTGGGCTCGTTGATTCCAATTCGATCCTGGTACAACGGTCCGTCAGTTCCTCGATCTCGCGCAGCAGATCTCGAATGATTGACTCGGCCTCCAGCTTTTCGTCCGCCCAGCGGTCGCGTGCTTCTCGCCACACGGCTTCCTGGGCGTCCAATTGCTCGGCTTCGCGATTGAGCTGTTCTTCATGCGATCGCAACCGTTCTTCGCGTTCGCCAATCCATGTTGTCAGAGTCTCGCGTTCCGATCGAAACTCATCTTTTTGACGTAGAAACTGCGTGCGAGATTCTTCCACGTCGCTGCGTTGTTGGCCCATGGCTTCTCGAAGATGTTCGTAGTGGTCGGCCAGAGCTTGTCTGGCGGCTTCCACTCGGTCCTTGGCAACGGAATCTCCCGCCGCTTGCGAGAATTGAGCCCACGCCTCTTCAACCGACATCCGCATTTCGAGTGTTGTGCGGTGCGTTTGTTCCAGCTCGGCCCGCAACTGATCCAGCCGCTGCCGCCGTCCTTCCAGGTTTTCCGCGTGCAGAGTCAGCATGTCGTGCTGCCGCCGCAACTCGGCCTGTTGCGCCTCGCGTTCTTGTTCCCACGCCGACCGGTCGGACTTGAGCCGCGATCGCCCCTTGACGGATTCCTCGTCGGCATCTCGCCGCGACTTTTCCAAAAGCACGCGTTCGCGTGAGATCGATTTCTCTTGCTTTTCGAGAACTTCACGCCGCTTTTCAAGTTGCCGCCGCGAGAGGCCATTCAATAAATCGAGATGCAACAGCTCGTTCTTGGAACGCTGCACTTCCGCGCGAAACTCGTTTTTTGTGCCTTCAAATTCGCCGCGTGCCTTTTGCAAATGCTCTTGCTGAAACCGCATCTGGCTTTCGAATTCACATCGTTCGCTTTCAAATTCGGCGCGGTTTTCCTGCAGTTCAATTTCGTGTTGCCGGCGTGCGTTGAGCAGTTCGGAATCGCATTGAGTTCGGTCTACGATGAGTTGCTCGGCTTGTTGCCGTCGCACTTCGGTCAATTCGTGCTGAGCTCGCAAGAGTGCTTGATCGTGGATCCGTTGTTCGTTTTTCAGATTCTGTTGTTCCGCCTCGCGAGTGGCTTCCCAATCAGATCTGTCTTGCAAAAACTGATCGCGCTGTTGGCACAACTCTTCGGTCAGCGCTTCTTGAGTCAGCCTTTCTTTCAGATCTTCCCGATCCGTCTTGAGTTGATCACGAGCTTGTTGCAGCGCGGCGTAGTGCTCGTCTTGATTCGTCTGCATTTGCTGGCGCAATTGACGACGCTCTTCGTCGAGCGATTGTTGAGCATCCGCCAGGATCTGACGGTCTTCATCCAATTCCCGTTCCAGGTCGTCCTTCAGAGCAGTTCGTTCGCGCGCCAATTCCTCACGGGCTGCCGTCAGCGCTTGATCTTGTTCCCGCAAATCGACATCGAGCTTCTGGTTCGCGTCAGCCCGCTTGCTGATTTCGGCGTCGCGGTCATTCAGCTCCGTTTCGCGTTCACGAATTTCTTGTTCGAACTGATTGGCCCACAAACGGACGTTTCGACGTTCTTGGTCGAGGACCGACAACTGTCCGTTCAACCGTTGTTCGCGGCGGTTCAATTCCGCCAATTCCGAGCGTAAGTGCTCGGCAATCTGACTGGCTTGCAACAACAATTCGTCACTCTTGGCCGCGTCCGTGCCGAGCTGACTTTCAGATGTGGAATCGGACGACGCGGAATCGGTGGTTGCCTGAGATCCGAGTGGAGGCAGCGGTGGCGGGCGGTTCGCCAACGCGTGTTCAGAATCAATGCGATGCCCATCGACCATGGGCGCGCGATCGGATGCCGCCGCCTCGGACGGTGCAGCCGTCTTTTCCTTCTGACGCAACTCTTCGCTCATTCGGGATTCCCTTCCCTTAAGAGCTATGCCGTGCCCGATCCAACATTCGCCGACCACTCGGCACTTGGATGCAACGACAGAGAAAACACGACTTACAATTGGCTGTCGATTGCGGAAGCGAATTTTTCTTTCGGATTGATGCCGACAAACTGATCGACAACTTCGCCACGCTTGAATAACAGAACCGTTGGAATCGAACCGATTTTATGCGACGTCGCCGTACCAGGATTGTCGTCAATGTTTAGCTTCCCGATCCGCACGCGGCCGGCATAGTCGTCGGCAAGTTCTTCAATCGTCGGCGTCAGCATTTTGCACGGACCGCACCACGGAGCCCAAAAATCAACGAGCACTGGCTCCATCGCGTCCAACACCTCGTTCTGAAAGTTTCCGTCCGTAAATTCGACGACATTATCAGCCATCGGCTTGTTCCTCTTGGATTGGAAAGTGACGTATTCGTTATACCGCGAGTGCGAACAAATAGATTCCGCGAAATTGGTCGATGATTGCAACGGCGGATTATAGAAAATACGTCGACTCTGTCAACGTCCACCGTTCGCCGGGAAAAGCCGTAAGTGCTGGCTATTTCCTGAGATTTGACAAGCCGGTTCACAAGAAAGTGCTGCCGTCACGACTAGGCACAACAGGCTAGCGGGAAGCGAACGGGAACCCGGCAGCAATTGAGCTAGTGCAAACAGAATGCCCACGCCGCCGCCAGCCATGCCAATCAGATGCATCGGGCCATAGGGAAGGCGTTTGCGGCATGGATGGCGCAACTCAGCGGCCAAACATTGTTGGCTGGCCAGATTGAGGTTGAATCTTGTCGCTAGCAAGACGGATGCACCAAAGCAGTCCGAGAAACCATCCCATGCCCACAAGCACACTTGTTAAGCCCATTAGACACACGTGCCAGCCGCACCAGATTGACGCAAGAAGCAAGCCGGCACCGCTGACGACCGAAAGTTGCGATGCGAAGTGGGCGACAGGAAGAGGATTGGTAAGCTGTAATGGGTTCGAATCCGACGTCGGAAGTTCCCAGCGTGAATCGGAGAACCGATTAACAACGATCTGAATGCCAATGACCCACAGCATCATGAAAGGGCTCAAAACAACTGCAACTGCACAGAAGACGTAGAACATTGTGCCTGACAAGTGTGCGGAGAGGTCATTCTGCTGAAAAGTTGACACGACAGCAGACTGGATGAACATGATGGCTAGGAACGCAAGTCGTAAGCTTCGGATTCGCGAATTGGCAGCTTGCTGCCGAAGTTTTTCCTCCAGGGATGAATCATCGCTTGGAGCCGTCGGCTCACGCATGAAATCGAGATTCAACTTGCCCTCGCGGGAGAATCCGCAATTCCAGCATGCGTCGAATTGGTCTTCAATGACCTCGCGGCAGTTCGAGCAAGCCCACATAACAGTTTTTTCGGCCAACGGTTTGGGACAGCCGACGCCGCACTTGAACGAAACGATTGACGTCGGCAGACTCATTGCATTGTAACCGGAAGGAACGTCCGGTGAAGATCAAGGCGTCCGCCGTAGGCGGCTCAGCGGCTGTCCTCCAGTTGGGTGACGTTGTTAATCACCAAG